>JASGCU010000022.1:7267-29161 GCA_030053935.1 Chitinophagaceae bacterium | reverse complement strand
TTATATTTAGTTCCTTAAAGGTTTTCTTTTGAATAGGATGCTGTGGATTCTTTCTAATGTTTTTGGTTCTCCTGTTAAGCTCAAGAATACTTCTCTTTCTAAATCTAAAAGATATTGTTCAGAAACTTCGGTAGGGGCGGAGAGGTCTCCACCATTCATAACCCAAGAGAGTTTTTTTGCTATTTTGGCATCGTGTTGGGATATATAATTTCCGTAGAGCATAGCAGTTATGCCCGCTTCGAAGAAGGCGAGTCCTGTTTTTCCTTGTACTTTAATATTTGTTCGTGGAGTTGGTTTGGTATATCCTGCTTCGGCAAGTTGTATTGCCACTTTTTTGGCATCAGCAATAAGTCGTTTTCTATTCATGGTTATCTTGTCACTTTTTTTGATATATCCTAAGTGCATGCCTTCTGCTGCAGAAGTGCTTACTTTTGCTGTGGCTATATTCATAAAGTATTCTTGAAGTTTATTGAGTTCGGGGTCACCAGGAGCGTAAGTATCGGATGCTCGCAGAGTCATTTCTTTTGTTCCTCCTCCGCCAGGAATGAGACCTACTCCCAATTCCACTAATCCCATATAGCATTCTGCGTGTGCTTGTATAGCATCGCAGTGGAGAGAAAGTTCACATCCTCCGCCGAGAGCCATTCCCGCAGGAGCAGATATTACGGGGATAGAAGAATATCGCAGACGCATAATAGTATTTTGAAAGTGGGCTATCATCATATTTATTTCATCAAAATCCTGTTCGGAAGCATACATAAAAAGCATAGAAAGATTTGCCCCCGCAGAAAAGTTTTCTCCTTCATTTCCTATTACCAACCCTCTAAATTCTTTTTCTGCTTTGTTAACCGCAGTGTTGAGACCTTCTACTACTTCTTGTCCGAGGGTGTTCATTTTTGTATGAAATTCTAAATTGAGTATTCCATCGCCAATGTCATAAAGGGTTGCTCCTGTGTTTTTCCATACGATATTATTTTTTAAGGCATCTAAAATAATCATATCGCCTTTTGCATCAATAGTTTTGTAAGAATGGGAAGGGATATCATAGAACATTTTTTTTCCATTTTGGAACTTGTAAAAAGATGTATGTCCTTGTTGGAGCATATCTTGAATCCACTTTGCGACGGTAAATCCGTTTTTGAGCATAGAATCTACGGTTTCTTTTACGCCTAAGGCATCCCATGTTTCAAATGGACCGAGTTCCCATCCGAATCCCGAACACATTGCTTGGTCTATTTTATAAAATTCATCGGCTATTTCGGGGATTCTATAGGAGCAATATTGAAATACATCATAAAAAGTAGCCCTGTAAAATTCGCCTGCTTTTTCTTCTGCATTTACTAATATCTTTATTCTTTCTTTGAGATTATCTATATCTTTTGTTTTTTCAAACACGGGAAAAAAAGCTTTTCCTTTTTTTTCATATTCGAATGTTTTGAGATTTATTTCTAAGAATTCTTTTTCTCCTGTTGCAGAAACAGATTTTTTAAAGAACCCTTGTTTTGTTTTATCGCCCCACCATTTTCTATCATAGAGTTCTTGTAAAAAATGTGGGAGTTTAAACTTTTCTTTTGCTTCGTCTTTGGGTAAACCTGTATAAAGGTTTTGAGAAACGTGGACAGCAGTATCTAATCCTACTACGTCTAAGGTTCTAAAAGTAGCGGACTTTGGTCTTCCTATTACGGGACCTGTTAATTTTTCTACTTCTGCTACGGTTAATCCCATTTTTTCTACTACGTGCATGCCACTATTGAGGGAATATATGCCTATTCTATTTCCAATAAAAGCGGGAGTATCTTTACAAAGCACGGTTTCTTTTCCTAAAAAAAGGTCCCCGTATTCCATTAAGAATGTTACTATGGTTGGGTCTGTAAAAGAGGTAGGGATAATCTCTAAAAGGCGCAAATAACGTGGAGGATTAAAAAAGTGTGTTCCCACAAAATGTTTTTGAAAATCCTCACTCCTTCCTTCTGCCATTAAATGTATGGGTATTCCTGAAGTATTTGAGCTTACGAGAGTTCCTTTTGTTCTGTATTTTTCTACTATTTCATACACTTTCTTTTTGATATCTAGTTTTTCCACTACTACCTCTATTACCCAATCGCAGTCAGATATTTTTGGCATATCATCCTCAAAATTTCCGGTGGAGATAAGGTTTTTTTTCTTTTCATCATAAAGAGCAGCGGGCTTTGAAGAAATGGTTGTTTGCAAAGAAGTATTGACGATTCTATTTCTTACCTTTATATCTTTCAGAGAAAGACCTGATTTTTCTTCTTCTTCTGTTAATTGTTGTGGCACTATGTCCAATAATAATACTTGTACTCCTCTATTTGCAAAATGACATGCAATTCTTGACCCCATTATTCCTGATCCTAAAACGCTTACTTTTTTAATAATTCTATTCATTATGGTATTTAAGTTATAATTTTTATTTTTTTTTATTGTGTTCTATTGTATAAAATGTAATACTCTATTTTTAAGTGGGTGAAGTGTATATATTTCTTATTTGTTGGGATATAATTTTTATTCCTTCTTGAAAGCTTTTGGGTGAATATCCGAGTTGGTTTATGGATTTGGTAAGTATAAATCCTGTTTTAGCGGGTCTTTTAGCGGGTTGTGTAAATTTTGTTTCATCACTTTTAATAATATAAGAATCATCTAAATGAAAAAAACGAGCTGTTTCTAAAGCCATTTGGTAAGGAGTTAAGAGGTCTTTTCCTGATATATTAAAAATTCCTTGTGTTTTTTTTTGGGCGATGAGATAAATTCCCATAGCGAGATCTTCTGCGAGAGTTGGGGTTCTCCATTGGTCATCTACTACGTGTATATGTTTTTTTTCTTCTAAATTTTTTTTTACCCATAGAATGATATTTGTTCTGCTCATATTGGGAGTAATTCCGTATACGAGAACAGTTCTGACAATAGCCCATTGGAGTGATGATTTCAGGATTATTTTTTCTGCTTCCCATTTACTTTCTCCATAAAAGCTTATAGGGTTGGGGACATCGGTTTCTGAATATGGACCGTTTTTCCCATCAAAAATAAAATCAGAGCTTATGTGTATAAAAAAAGAATTTTGTTTTTGGCATGCTTCTGTTAGATATTCTACGGCATGGACGTTTAATTTCCAGCAAAGATTTTTTTCTGTTTCGCATTGGTCTACGTTGGTCATAGCAGCGGTATTGATGACTATGGTTGGTTTTATTGCTTCAATAGTATGTTTTACTTGTTGCTTATTTGTTATGTCTAATGGAACATAGAAAATATTTTGTATATGGTGTCTATTTTCTCCTTTTCCTGTTGCAATAAAATTTTCTTTTTCGTGCTCCAGTAATGATACTAATTTTTGTCCTAAAAGCCCGTTAGAACCTGTTATTAAAATGCTCATTTTATTTTTTTAAGAGATAGAGAAAATCTTTTTTAGGAATTTCTTGTAGGGTCATCTTTATAAAAATATCTTGGATGGGTCTATCTCCACGAGACGTCTGCACTAAGGCAATAGAATCTATTATAGAAAGACCTTCCACTATTTTTCCAAAAACAGTGTATTCTCTATCTAAATGGGGGGTTCCTCCAACGGTAGTATAAGCAGTAATCTGTGCTTCTGTAAATGGTTTTGTTATATATATATCGGAAGTAATTTTTTCTTTTACGATGGGAATGAGTTCTTGCATTTGCTTTTCGTATTCAGAAAAATCTTTTGTGGTATATCCTAATTGATATGCATTGGTAAGATTATATTTTTGAAGTGCGTATTCGGGCATCTGTAATAATTTTAATAAAGCATTATTGAGTTTATTATTATCCATACGTATATGGTCTTCTGATGGGAATACTTTTCCTTGCACTATATAAAATTGACATCCGCTGGATTCTTTTTTAGGATTCACATCGTCTCCCATTCTTGCTGCAGCAAGTGCTCCTTTGTGATGAAAATACTCTTCTGTTATTTCTGCGGGGATGAGCGAACCTATTTTTTCGGGTTTATATGTTTTACTTTCTATGTCTCCCCCTTGTACCATAAAATCTTTTATAACCCTGTGAAAGATAGTAGAATCATATTTTTTTTCTTTCACTAATTTTAAAAAATTGGCTTTGTGCTTTGGAGTATTATCGTATAAAATTGCTTTCATTACTCCATATTTTGTGTGAATAAGGACTATGTAATCTTTTTCTCCACACCCCGTGAATAGCAACAAAATAATAGCGGTATTAAAAAGATATTTCATTTGAATGTATGTTTAATTATAGATGATGTATATTATTTATTGCTTATTTGTAACTATTTAGCTACTTTTTTCGATTGATAATCAATGACTTAGTATTTTAAAAATGAATACTTTTTATGTACGGGAATAAATACAAACGTATATCAATAGTTACGTTTATTTTATTGAATCAGTATTAGTTGTATTGTATATTATCATAAAGCATATCAAAAGAGGTTTTCCAGTTTCTGCGGTTTCATTTTTAAAAACAAAAAATAAATCTTTTGATCCTTTTATAGTTCTAATAGGAATAGATACTACTTGTGGTTTCAAAGACATTATGGGACCTTCTGTTGGTTTTATAAAAGAAGATTTTCCTATAGTATCGCCCGTAGGAGAATCTATATGCACTTCTATTATTCCTCCTGATGCATTCATCATATCTATAGGTGCGGAAGTCATTATGGTGATAGCATTTATGTTTGTTATGTCTACGTTATTAAATTGTAAATATGCATCTGACTTTGATATGATAGCTATTTTTGTGTCTTGTCCGGGTATTTTAAATATTTCTACTCCTTCTTTATTATTTGCGTTATGAGGTGCTATTTGTGGTAGAGTTAAAGAGAGTTCTGTTTGAGTGGAAAGTGGGGGCATATCTTTATATCCTTTATCTGTATAAGATGCTCGTATTACTACCGTTCCTTGTTTTATTTGTTCGGAGACATAGTAAGTACCTTTTATCGGTAAATTCTTTTTATCATAGTTTACATCCGATAAACTCATTATGTATTTTACAATAAGTATTGCGTTTTCTTTATTCAATTGTGGATGCGCCGCCATGTTGATTTCTCCCCATACTCCATTACCTCCTTTGATGATTTTATCGGATAGGTAATCTACAGCGTTTTTATCATTTTTATATTTATTTACAATATCTTTAAAAGTGGGGCCTACTATTTTTTTGTTCCATTGGTGACATGTCTGACAATCGCTCTCTGTAAGGAGTTTTTTTCCATTCCCAATCCTCGTAAAATCTTCAGACGATTGGTGTCCTTGCTTTTGTTCCTCTTTTGTAGGTTCGGAAATATAATCAATACTTACTAATACATTATCTGTAGCAATTTTTCCGTCCGCAGTGCTTCCATCTTCTTTATCTTCTACTTTTACTTCGTAGTCAAAAGATTGTCCAGGTATAAAGAATGATTGATTTCCATTCACAATATGTATAGAGAGTTTTGGTGGTTCATTTGTTCCTGTTCCAACAATAACTTCCATATTTTCTATTGACTCTCCTCCTTTATTATCTCTTACAGAAAGGGCTACGTTATAAACTCCTACTTTATCAAAAGTAAATACTGCATTTTTCCCCGTTAATCTTTTGATATGTGTGTTTGCTAAAGATATATTCCATTCATATATAAGTTCATCATAATCTAAATCATATGCTTCGGTAGAAAAAGTGCAAGTAAGCGGAATGGCACCTCTATTTTTATCTACTTTTGCAATGGCTTGTGGTTTTCTATTTCCGCCATTATATTCTATTCGGACGATACGTGCGTCATCATTTGCTTGAAACCAACCTGTGCCGTATTCTAACACATAGAGATCTCCATCATATCCAAATTTCATATCTATAGGGTTACTAAATTTATAACTGGGCATAAATCTCTCCATTGCTTTGTAATTTCCTTGTTCATCCATAGTGACTGCCATAATCCATCCTCGCATCCATTCGTATATAAATAATTTTTTATCGTAATAAGAAGGGAAAGGACGGGTAGCATTTTTAAAATCATCGGAGTAAAATACAGGTCCTGCCATTGCGGAGCGTCCTCCCGTTCCGAGTTCTTTAAATTCTATACTTCCATCATACGGATACCAAATAAAAGCAGGTTGTGCGGGAGGAAGAGTATTCATCCCCGTATTATTTTTTGAGTTATTTATTGGTTTTTCATAATTAAATATTTCTGTGGCTTTATTTTTTGTAAAATCAAAATTATGGTATGCAAAATTATTTCCCACAAAATAAGGCCATCCAAAAAAACCAGGGTTTCTTGCTTGGTTTATTTCATCGTATGCCTTCGGTCCTAAGCCCGCAGAGTCCTTTCCTGCATCAGGTCCTACATCTCCCCAATACAGAAATCCTGTTTTGGCATCATAGTCAATTCTGAATGGATTCCGAGTTCCCATAATATATATTTCCGGTCTTGTTTTTTCGGTATTTTTTTCAAATAGATTGCCATCGGGAATTGTATAAGTACCATCGGGTTCGGGATGGATTCTTATAATCTTTCCTCTCAAATCATTGGTATTAGAAGATCCTTTTTGAGCGTCCCATGGGGTTCTTCCTTTTCTATCATCTAATGGTGCATAATTAGTAGCACGAGGACTGGTATTGTCGCCTGTGGATAAATACAGATTTCCTTTTTCATCAAAAGCCATAGAACCTCCCGTATGACAGCATTGTTCTCTTTGCACAGGAACTTCTAAAAGAACTTTTTTTGTTTCTATTTTTAAACTGTCATTCCAAAATTCATAACGCGTGAGTATATTTTTTTCTTCTCTTCCGAGGGGAGAATAATATAAGTATATCCAATGATTTTCTTCGTAATAAGGGTCTAAAATAACTCCCAAAAGTCCATCTTCTGCTTCCGGATTATTTCCATCTTTATTTTTATATACGTGGCTTACGGGGATAGTCGCAATTTCTTTTATTGTTTGGGTAGCGTGATCATACATTCTTATTTTTCCTAATCTTTCTATAAAAAGCACATTACCATTTTTGAAAGGAACAAACTCCATAGGTTCATTTAAGTTCTCTGCTAAAATAACTTTGGTAAATCTATTTTCATTGGGAATCCGAACACTCTTTGCAAGATCATAATCTAAGGGCTTTACATCCTTTTCGTCCATAGCATATTGTATTCCGCCCAAAAGATGTTTCAAAAATAATGGTTCCGAAAAAGATTCTGAAGTATGTCCCATATTAGTATAAAAAACTCTGCCTCCATCATATTCTTGATACCAAGACATAGGATGATTTTCACCATTCGTTCCTCCCGTATAACTCGTTTCATCAATGGTAATGAGGGGTTTAATGTTTTTACTTATATCTTTGAAATTATAAAATTCGTCATTTCTTTCCCAATATTCAGGTAAAGAGTCCGTTGCAATATGATTTTTATCTACGATTTTGAATTTCCCTTTTTGCACGTTAGGATTCATTGGATGGCTTACAAAATAAGCACCTACCAAATCCCCATACCATTTCCAGTCATATTCTGTATCTGTAGCAGAGTGAATCCCTACATATCCTCCTCCCGCTTGAATAAAACGCTCGAACTCATTTTGCTGCTGGTTATTTAAAACATCTCCCGTAGTATTCAAAAAAATCACCGCCCGATATTGTTGTAATATCTCTTCATTAAAAAAATCAGCATTCTCCGTATTATCTACTAAAAAATTATGCAAAACTCCTAATTTTTTTATTGCTTCTATCCCTGCCTCAATAGATCCGTGACGAAACCCTTCAGTTTTTGAGAAAACTAATACTTTATGTGTCTCTTCTGTGCCACACCTCCAAGTAATCGTAATGAAAAATAATAACAGCGTGTAAAATAAATATCTTTTCAGTTGCATTGTTGATGAATTATATGGTAAATAATTAAGAAAATAAAATACTCGATACTATAATGTATTGTATTTTCACAAAACTAATTTTTTTTTGAATTACTTGCATTCTTTTGATTTTTTGCACCACAAAATTGCTAAAAAAATACGTGTTATTTTCCATTATTTAGAATATTTTATAACTATTGAGTGTCCAAGAAACCTCTTACTTTTTAATCAATCAATTTTTTTTTTGGAGTACTTTTTTTTAATTATAGAGAATCCTTTTATGAACCAAGGTTTTAGGAGGTTTCTTGCAGATGCTATTACTATAAAACGTAAGGGAATTCATCGCGTTTTTTTTATTATTTGGAAAAGAAATAATAGAGATGGTAATCGAATCCAAAACGGAAGTCAGAAAAGGTGTTTAAGGTACCAAAACTGGGTATATGATAGGTATTAAAAGAGGTTTGATTGTCTGTGGTAGGGTTAAATTTAATTCTTACCGTATATCCCATATAAAAATGCGAAGCTATTTTTGCTTTTATTCCAAAAACCATTTCATACCAAGTGGATAATTGATTTTCATTCCGGTAGAGATAGTATTTTTCCCAGTATGTATTCCACAGCGATAAACTTTCGTCATGATGACTAAAACAATACCGTAATCCCCAAAAAATAGCGTCTCTATTTTTGTTCTTATGAGTAAAATTTATATCTACTCCAAATCGCATACTTACTCCATTATTGTTATATTCAAAGGTTTTTTCTTTATAAAGAGAGGTTTGCGAATAGGAGACATCATAGACGAGAAATAGATATTTCAAACATACTTCCCCTTGAAAAGATACTTCTTTGGTGCTTACAGCAAAAAAAGATTGTATGGGGGAAATGAGTTCTATTCCCGCTCGGAATCCTAAAAATTGTATTTTTCTATCTTTTTTACGGGTTACCACTGTGTCTTGTTCTATAAAGGCAAAAGCGCATCCTGAGAGGAATATACAAACGACACTAATAAAATATTTTAACATTGACTTTGGTAGTGTCTAATAATAGTGCGGGATATGGAATGAGAATGGAGTCAAAGCTGGTTGTCACATTGCTATTTAAAATATATTCTGTTGTTGCTCCACATTCTTCAGAAATAAGTTCCCTTCTTGCATATCTATAAGAAAAAGCGAGGGTATCACAGTGTCCATTTTTACAAAAAAAATAGGTAATAGCAGTATCGAGAGGAAAGACGTAGAGGGCGTATCTTCGTCTGGTAGGTGGTATTATATTTTTTTGTTGATTATCTGCTTTGGTAAAGACAGAGTCAAAAGAGATGTTGTCTAAATTTACCCCGTCGGGTTTGTAGAAAGAAGCGGTAGCGTATTCTGTATAATAATTACTGCATATCTTTTTTGTAGAACATTGGGTGAAAGAAACTATTGCTACACATAACAAATATATGGTTGTGGTAGATATTTTTTTCGTGAACATGGTAAATAGTGGGTGTGTAATAAAAAAAATATGGTATATTTTGATGATACTGGGCTTACAAAATCAGTACTTTTTATAGGAGAGGTTATACAGTCATTATTTCTGCTTCTTTGGTGGCGAATATTTTTTCTAATCGTGCAATAGAAGTATCGGTGAGTTTTTGGATTTCTTCTTCGGCGTTTTTTACTTCGTCTTCTGAAAACCCTTCTTTTAAGAGTTTTCTTATTTCTTCATTGATTTCTTTTCGTATGTTTCGTATGGAAATTTTTCCTTGTTCTACTTCATTTTTTGCTTGTTTTACAAGGGATCTTCTTCTTTCTTCTGTAAGGATAGGAATAGAAATAATGACATATTCCCCGTTGTTTTGAGGGTTAAAACCGAGGTCGCTATTTTTTATGGACTTCTCTATTTCTCCCATCATTCCTTTTTCAAAGGGTTTTATAAAAAGGGTTCTTGCATCGGGGGTTGTAATAGATGCTACTTGATTTAAAGGGGTTTTTATTCCATAATAGAGAACATGTACCCCATCTAACATGGATACTTGTGATTTTCCCGCTCTGATTTTAGAAAGTTCTGTTCGGGTATGAGTAACTGATTTTTCCATACTTTCTTTTGCTTCTTCAATATAAATATCTATATCGTTCATATAATTTAATTTGTTTTGTATATGTATATTTTTAAAATGTGAAAATAGTAAATAGTATTATTTGTATCTATTGAGTTCGTTATTTAATAGGTTGAAATGAAAAACAAAGGATAAATATAAGGAGGGAAACCCACCCTAAAATTTTTCTTTTTAATCCTAATTCACTCTCGTCTTCCCCTCTTGGATGAAATATTCCCAAAAATTTTCCTAATATAAAAAGGTACAGTAACCATCCTTGTTCTCCTATTATAGTAGGGAAGAAATAAGAAAAAACGAGTTGTCCTGTTACAAAAGAGACAACCATGGCATATCTTGTTTTTTTATTTGCAGTTATGCAACCCGAAATGAAAAAAAGATAGATAATATAAATACCCACCACGATAAAAGAATATTGATTATCAAAAAGAGTGTAGGGCGAAATAATGCCTAAACTTGCATAAAAGAGAAAAATGAAGTATAAGGACAGGGATATTATTCGGGAGTTTTTATATCCAAAAAGCCCATAAACCACGTGTCCTCCATCTAACTGTCCTATGGGAATAAGATTTAATGCGGTAAAAAAAAGAGCGAGAAACCCTGAAAAAATATAGGGGTAGTGGATAAGTTCTCTCTCATTTGGCAAAAGAGCGGGGTCTGCTATATTATTTTTAAAAAATTCAAAAAGTATATTTGTTCCTAGTGTGAATGATGGGGTGGGAGTATCAGCATATACATATTTGGGATAGTCTAAACCGTATTGAGCATATTCAGGATGTATGGTAAAGATATATTCGGGAGGTGGCAAATGGGTGAATCCATACCATAAAAAGAGGAGTGCTACAAAAAATCCGGCAATAGGTCCTGCAATGCCAATATCAAAATACTGAATTCGGGATTTTATTTTTCCTGTAATACGTATCACAGCACCAAAAGTTCCTAAACTGGGAGAACCAATAAACCCAAACCAAGCAGGAATATAGTAAGGGAGAGTTGCTTCTACTTTGTGATACCGAGCAGTGAAATAATGCCCGAACTCATGACTTGTAAGGATAATCAAAAAAGGAATAGAAAAATGAAATCCTTGCAGAAAATCTTCAAATGACATATTCCTTCCAAACAGGGTTAAATACTTATTGCAACTCCATTCTGCTCCTGCTAAGGTAGTGCAAAGAAGGGTCAAGAGAAAAAGAACTGCTTGAATTTTTTTTCTTTTTGTATTTTGTTTATTTTTGAGATACTTTACATTGTCTTCTTCCGATGGATTATTTACAGATGATATATTTTCGATTTCTTCCATTCTTTATTTTCTTAATTATAGTTTATAAATAAGTTTTAATTGAAATGTTCTGCCATTTATAGGGCTATCCTGTCTTGCTCCTAAATTATTAATATGGACTCCGTATCTAAAATCGGTGTTTAATATATTATTGATGCTTGCGGAAAGAGTTACCTTATAGAGTAGGAAATGATTTACATTCACTCCTATATTAAAAAGAGGTGTGGGCTTTTGTTGGATATAGACCTTTTCAAAGCGGATGTTATCGAGATAATAAGCGCGTTCTCCGTAGAATTTTGTATTGATATTGGTAGAGATATTTTTTGTAACCCTTACGTTTACATTGAGAGTAGCAAAGTGAGGAGAATAAGCAAGGAATTTGTCTTCGTATCCTGATTCTGTATCATTTATGATGTAAGGATTAACATTTCGCACTGTGGGTCTGTAAAAGCTATAAGTTCCTGTTATAAGGACGTATCTGCTTACATATCTGAGGCTGAGTTCTAATCCTAAACTTCCTAAACTTCCTTGATTGGAATAATAGAAATTGACTGCTCCATTAGGAAGTGCTTCTGTTCTTGTTACAATAACAGTATTATCTAAGTGTATAAAAAAAATATTTGTATTGAGAAGAAATTTAGGACCTATTGCATATCCTACTTCTATTTCTCCTACGGTTATATTTTCGGGTTTTATGTTTCCAATTTCTCTACCAACAGTGTCAGGGTACGCTATTTGTCCTATAACAGAAGTTTTAAAGGACTGGTTAAATAGTATTTTATAGTGGAATCTTCCTAATTCTTTGGTAAGAGTGAGCCGCGGTACGAATGCGAAACCAATAGCGTCATTATAATCAAATCGACCTCCTGCGAGTATATTGACGTATTTGGTTTTCCATAAAACTTCCCCATAGAATCCCAGGTTATTATTGGTAAGAGCTGAAGAATCCCCTGGATTACTTATTGAATAAGTTCTTCGTTGCACAGTACCTATGTCTTTATTTCTATATTTGGAATAGAGAGTATAAGCATCTAATCCGGCGGCTACACTTACATTTTTTACTATTTCCAAAGACCAATTTATACCTCCTATGGTTTTGTATTGGTCTGTATTTACTAAAGGAACATCTGTAGTATTGAATGATTCTATCGCCTTAAAGTAAATAAAACTATTCAAATTATGTTTTTGTATTTTTCTATCATATTCTGCTCCTAAGTAATTTCCTCCAAAAAGATACGAACCTGATCCAAAGTTTGCAATAGGACTGGATTTAAGTTCATATTTTTCATACATATATTTGAGTTTAATGTCTCTGTAAGAGGCAGACAAACCTACAATTGTATTATTAACCCCCGTAGTATTTCTAAAGTCTTCTGTTACACTATCGTTGGAAAAATAGATATCTCTATTACTGATGCTCCCTTGCTTATAACCTGCTACAATGCTTACATCTAAACCATTATCAAAGGAATGCCCTAAATAGATATCCGAGCTGGTATTACTAAATCTATTGGATAATTCTTGGGAATGGGATACTTTAACCCCTTTTTCTTTGCTTTCGTTTTTGGTAGTAATAGAAATAACTGCTAAGCCCGCACTCCCTCCGTAACGAGCTGAACCTGGTCCTCTTATTATTTCTATTTTTTCAATGATTTCTAAGGGTATTCGCCCGGTCATTGGAACAAAGCCATAAGTCGTTTCGTTCATCTGGTGTCCATCTATGAGAAATAAAATTCTATTCTCTGATGTTACCAAACCTCTTACTCCCACAGACCTTGCATGCCCTACATCTGTTGCTCCTTGTAATCCTGGAACTTGCTCTAATACTTCTAATATATCTCTACAACCACATTTTTGAATATCCTCTTCGGTTATGAGAGTGACAGCAGCGGGTGATTCTAATAAGCTCAATTTTGCCGCACTGGAAGCAATACTCGTGCTTAATTCGTCTGTCACTTTTTTTATATTACGTAATTCCTCAAAAGATGTCCGCAGCAATTTATTTTCCCTACTGCTGTCTTCATAAACTTTAGTACTTTGTTGAGCATTTACTCTATATGATATTCCATTTATGAGTAAAAAAAGAGAAAGAACATATATATTTTTTTTCATATAGATATTTTTTTAAATTGAAAAATCATAATTTATTCCTTTAACAGATACTTTTGAATCTATTCTAGAAACTAATCCTTGTAAAACCTTTCCAGGTCCGCATTCTATAAAACAATCTATCCCATCATCTACCATATTCTGTATCGTTTGAGACCATTTAACGGGTGCTGTCAGTTGGTCTATAAGATTTTGTTGTATTTCTTTGACGTTACTTGTCATGTTTGCATTTACGTTTTGATAAATAGGGCATTCGGGGGTGGAAAAACGTGTATACCCTATTGCATCTGCTAATTCTAATTTTGCTGAACTCATAAGGGGTGAATGAAAAGCTCCTCCTACAGCTATGGGTAAAACTCTTTTTGCCCCTGCATTTTTTAATTTGTCTGTTGCCAATTCTATTCCTTTCAAAGAACCTGATATTACTAACTGCTCGGGGGAATTATAATTAGCAAGCACTACTACCTCGTCAGTTATAGAAGAGCATATTGTTTCTATTTTGTCTTGGGATAGTCCTAATACAACAGCCATTGTAGATGGATTTCTTTCGCATGCTTGTTGCATTGCGTTTGCACGTATATTTACTAAATGAAGAGCATCTCTGTAACTCAAACATTTATTTGCTACTAATGCTGAAAATTCTCCTAAGGAGTGACCTGCGACTGCACTGGCTTTTTCTTTTGAAAAAAGCATATAGGAGATGACCGAATGTATAAACACCGATGTCTGTGTTATTTTTGTGTGTTTTAGTTCTTCTGCACTCCCATAAAACATTATATCTGTAATATTAAATCCTAATATTTCATTTGCTTCTAAAAAAAGCTCTTTCCCTCGTGCATTCTTTTCATATATTTCTTTTCCCATTCCAGGAAATTGAGATGCTTGACCTGGAAAAATATAAGATGTTTTCATAAATTATTTGTATATGTAATGTTGAATTATAAATTATGAATGTTTAGTAATGATTGATGGATATTTTACTAATCACTCATACATTATTGTTTTATTATTTTCGTTGCTGATAATATATCTCTCTTTTTTCCGTATATTATTAAAAGATATTCTCCTTTTTTGAGAGATTGTATATCTATTGATAATTCTTTACCGCTGAATAAAAAAGCACCATCTAATCCATAAATAGAATACCCTTCTATATTTACTGCACTTTTTATAGTGATATAATCTTTTGCAGGATTAGGAAGTATACGTATAGCAGCATTTCCTTTTTCTATGAAAGTAAGAGGATTGGGAAGTGTAAGCAAATCTACTACTGTTATTATTTTTTGAGAGGTTGTGGCATTATACTGTGTATTTCCTTCTTGATTTGCTGTAATAGTAACTGTTCCTGCGTCTACTGCGGTGAGAGTATTACTATTTATGCTTGCTATTCTATCATTACTTGAAGTAAAAGTTATTGAGGCAGAACTATTAGAAGTAGCCCCAAGTGTATACATATCTCCTATGGTAAGATTGGGAATGGCAGTAAAAGTAAGACTTGCTTGCATTCTTTCTATAAAGAGTGTTTGTGTTGCAGATGCTTCTACATAATTACTATTCCCTGTATTAGATGCAATAATATTCACCGTGCCTGCTCCTTCGATAGTTACTGTATGAGTATTGATACTTATGAGAGCAGAAGAAGCAGAATATAACACTGGTAAATCTACAGAAGAAACTGCTGTTAACACAAAAGGTGCATCTCCGAATGTTCTATTTGCTAATGTTTCGAATGTAATGCTCTGGCTTGCTTTATGTATAATAAGTGATTGGACAACGGATGTTTCCAAATATTTTTCATGTCCTGTTTGATAAGCAGTAATACTTGAGGTTCCTGCTCCATTTATGGTTATCGTGTTATTATTTATGGCTACCAAAGTATTGGATGTAGAAAATAAAACCGATAAATCTGCAGAAGATGTTGCTGTTACTATAAAAGGTGCATCTCCAAAAGTTTTATTTGCTAATGTTCCAAATATTATCGTTGGGTTACGGAGTATAGTGAGTATTTGTGTGGCTGATGCTATATCTATGGTATCATTTTCAGTATAAGCAGTAATACGGACGGTTCCTGTTCCTCTGATAGTTACTACATTATCACTGATACTTATAAGAGTATTAGATGCAGAAAATAACACAGGTAAACTTGCAGAAGACATCGCTGCTATAACAAAAGGTGCATCTCCGAATGTTTTTATACTTATAGATACAAAAGTAACGGTATGAGGTATGATAAATCCATTTTGAATATTCGTAATAGTATGAGGATTTCCGATATTGGTAGTTCCTATTACATTAGAAGTAAAACCTATTCCATCTACGGTAATAGTAGCACGGGTAGTAGATGTGCCTTGTATTACATTTGTTACCGTGCTTGCCATTGTTATATTTGTGGTTCCGACTCCTGTCTGGGTAAAGTTTATAATATCTACAGTTATTCTTGCTGCTTTATTGAATATAGGTAATCTTTCTGGGTTATATATAAAACCAGGTCCTAATTCCAAAATGCTATCTGTTTCTATTCTTTGCAGAGCAGAAAGAGTGAGACCATTTTCATAACGAACCAATCCGTTATTAGTCCCTATTCCTAATTGGGAAGATCTTTTCTTCCAGTACCCATGGTGTATAATTCCATTATTATCATGAAATCCTACTAAACTACCAATACTAGTAGGTCCACCACTCACATGTCCTGTAGCATAACTTTGACTTATTGTTCCATTGTTCTTTCCCACTAAGCCTCCGACATAACTATCGCCACTCACAGATGCTGTAGCGTAATTTTGACTTATAGTTCCTATATTTTCTCCCACTAAGCCGCCGATATAATTATCACCACTCATATATCCTGTAACATAGCTTTGGCTTATAGATCCCATATTTTGTGCCACTAAGCCGCCAACATAATTAGTACCAACAATAGATGCATTTCTAATACCTATATTTTTTATAATACTACTGGTACCTGTATATCCAAAAAAACCTAAAGCATTAGTATAAATTCCATTATTTATATAGAGAGAATCTATAGTATGTCCATTTCCTTCAAAAGTAGCATTAAATAGAACATTAACATCACCACTATTCGAAAAAACTCCAATAGGGGTCCATCCTTCCCCTCGGGAATAAAAAGAAGAGTCCATTGTTCTACTTATATAGCTTTTATAATCTCTATAAGAAGAAGGGCTCTTAAAACTTAAATTGTTCATCAGTTCATAACCATTACAAGTTTCTGTACCTGTCACTGAACAAGTTCCTGTAAGGTTATATCTCATGGAATCCAATTGTTCTATGTATGTTATATTTATGAGACCGTTTCCATCGGGGTCTTTATAGGTTATTTGTGCTGTAGCACTTTCTATAATAATAATATTACTTACTATAGGAATAGTGGTAGAGACTGTATATATTAATGGTATTAATTTCAATGAATATGTTACTTTTCCGTACACGTAATAAAATATATTTTTCAATGTATTTTTTTTAATTAGGTAAATGAATATAAAAAAGTGTAATAATAAATACAATGTATATTGTTTTTTTTAATATGTTATAATGTTCTGAATTACTGAGTTGAAATAAGTGTAAAAAATGAATAATAATTATATAAATAAAAATCTTGAAGGAATGAAAATAGTTATGAATTATTATTTGTATTCCTTTTGTATTTTTGTACAATAAAAAAAACAAACATACGGCAAATTTCTAATGATTAGTAATGAATGTTTCATTAACCACTCATAATTCATAACCCTTTAAGATACTCCTGTGCTGCCGTATCCTTTGTCACCTCTCTTGCTTGGGGTAAGGGATTGGGTGGGTATCCATTCTATTGGTTCGTATTTGGATACTATCATTTGTGCTATCCTGTCTCCATTTTTTATTTCTACGGGAGATGGGGAGAGATTTATGAGCAATACGGTAATTTCTCCTCTGTAATCTGCATCAATAGTTCCTGGTGTATTGACTATAGTAATTCCTTTTTGGAGTGCTAAGCCGCTTCTGGGTCGTATACTGGCGTAGTATCCGATTGGAACTTCTATATATATTCCTGTATTGATGAGTTTTCTTTCCATTGGCAGCAGAGTGATTGTATCTGTGAGTGATGCTCGGATATCTACTCCTGCGGAATACTCTGTTTGATAGGCAGGGATATGGTTTTTGGATGTGTTGACTATTTTTATTTGCATTGGAGGTATGTTTTTAGTGTTATTTGACTATTTGAAATGTTTTATTATAAGCGTCAGACGTTATTTGAATCAGATATGTTCCCTGTTCCCATTTTTCTGTGGTTATTTGTATCTGTTTTTGGGTTGTTTCTATTCTATAAATAGTCATTCCCGATGCAGTATATACCTGTATTGTTTTAGAGGAGTTATTATGAAAAGAGAGGGTAAGAATATTTTTCATAGGATTAGGATATATGGAGACAAAAGGATTTGCATCTTTTGTTTGGGTAAGGGGGTGGGTGGGTTTGAGTATTTGGAGTTGTTGTTGATTGACTAATAGGTTGAGAGTAATGTTTGATTCGTTTTGTGTAATGGTTATTTTGTCTGTTCCGTTTTGGATATTCATAATGTCGGCTATTATAGTGTATTCTCCATTTGGTACATTGATGAAAGAAAAAGTGCCATCGCTGTTGGTGGTGGTTGCATCTATTATAGTATTATCGGGATGCCTGAGTAATGCAATAATAATAAGCGGATAGGGGGTGTTTTGGTTTATATGTATTTGGTTAAATACAGTTCCGTTTATAGTTCCTTTGAGGGCGGTAATGGGCTTTGGTAATACTTCCCATTGTATGGTTTTGGAAAAAATATCGTCATCGCAAACGATAGGAGTAGCAGTTTTGATGGTAACGGCTCGGGTATAATAGGTAGGAATGTAAGAAGCGGCGGCTGTTCTTTGGGGTATTGCTATTATAAAGTAAGTTCCTACTCGTATGCCCGAGATCATGGCTCTGCCATCTGTTGAGGATACTTCTTGGTCTATATTTCCTTTGCTGTTTTTCAATACAAAAATGTAATCTATGCGGGCATTTTCATTATTACTTGCCTGTATGTTGAGGGTATAATAGTTTCTGACGGAGATAGTATAATATTTATAGATGGATTTGTAGGTTTCATTTCCCGCGGTATATGCTCGGATGGTAATGGTTTGAGGATATGTGTTTTTTTTAATAGTGAGCATGTTGTTTTGCAAAGAAGCAATTTCTTTTCCTTTGGTTATGGAAAAAAACACATCTGTGTTGGAAAGAGAGGATGCTGTAAGAGCAAAAGTAGTATCTGTGTAGATATATTTTGGGAGTGGATTGGTAAATTCTATATTGTTTATGAGTTTATTATCTGCTCTTATGGTTATGTTCTTTACGAGTATGGGAGCTGGTTCGTAGTTGCTGTTGCCTTGTTGTGACAGAATGAGTTTTACTTCTCCCGCTTCTTTTATAACAGCAGAGTCACTGTGGATTTGTAATCTTGAGGTGTCTGAGCTTATATATTCTATGGGGATTCCTGATGTTCCTGCGTTGGCATTGAGAGAGATGGGTGGGTCTGTTATAGAATAATTGATCGGAATATCAAAGAGTATTGTTTGCGGTATTTTTGCTACTACAATGGTTTGAGAAACAGAGACGGACTCGTAGTTTTCATTGGATTGGGCAATGATATCTATGGTGGTAGTGCCTACACCTCTTATGTAGATGGAATCCTCTCTTATTTCTGCAATTTGTGGGTTTATGTTCTCAAATCTGATGAGAGAAGGTTCTACGTTGCTCGTTATTATTTGTAATAGAAAAGGTTTTGCATTCACGTAGCGAAATATCAGAGGAGTATCTAAGATCATGAGTGGAGTTGTTTTTTGAATGGTGAGTAGTTGAGAAATACTGATGGGATTGTAGTTATTATTACCTGTATTACTTGCGGTTATGATAGTAATTCCTGCTTTGAGTATCGTAACCGTATTTCCCGAGAGAGATGCTACTAATGGTGCGGAGGAAGTAAACTGAATGGGTAGAGTACTCTTTATGGAATCTGGTGATAAAACGAAGAATCTGTGGTGATATATTCTTGGTTTGAGTGGATTAAAAGTAAGAATTTGGTTTGCTTTTTGAATAGTAATATTTACGGTGTGGGAACTACCTGAATAACCCTCACCTGGAAGAGCATTCGCAGTGATGGTGGTTGTTCCTGCGTTTTGTATGGTGGCAGTGTTATTTTCAAAAGTTATTATATTGGTATTACTGGAAATAAAAGTAATACTTTGCATTGGATTATTTCCTGTCACCTCTACAATGAAAGGAGAGGTTCCAAATACTTTTCGAGAGATGGGGACAATGGATATATTTGTGATAGGAGTAGGTGATACGGTTATGGGATGAGATACAGAATAGGGCAGATAATTTTCATTTCCTGTATGATATGCGGTTATGCTTGTAGAACCTGTTCCTACAAAAGATACTGTATTTCCATTGATAACTGCAATGGAAGTATGAGCAGAAGAATAGAGTATTGGAATGCTCGTATTGGAGAGAGATAATGCGGAACTAAGCCCCGTATTTGTGTTATAGATAAAAGAGGAATGAGAAAGAGGAAAAGTAATAGATACTCCTGCTTTTTGTATTGTTAGAACTTGTGTTTGTTCTATTGGTAAATAATTAGTATTGCCCGTATGATATGCAGTAATGGTGACTGTGCCTGCTTTTTTGGTAGTAATAGAAGTACCTACTACAAGAGCGATTTGTGTGTCGGAACTTCTGAAAGAAGGAGAATGCCCATTAACATCAAGAGCTGCTGCAAGAGTGAAGGTTTGTCCGATAGAAGTGTATGTTTTAGGAGGACTATTAATATCAGAAAAAGAAGTTATAGATTGACTTTTTTTGTGAATGGTCAAACCATGAACAATAGATTCAGATGGATAAAAATAAATATTTCCTGTTTGATTTGCTGTAATATTTACTTCCCCTGCTCTCAAAATAGTGGCGGTATTGCCTGTAATATTTACAATATCGGAATTCGAACTTATGTAAGATACATCTAAACCCGAAGTAGCGGATGCCGAAAGAACCATGGGATTATCTCCATACGTCTGAGGAACTAATGTGGCAAACGTAATACTTTGTTCTTGCATTATAGATATTGTTTTGGTAGCAGGAATAGCATCATTATATAGTTCATCTCCACTTCTGTTTACCGTAATAGAAATACTTCCTAATCCTCTTATAAAGAGTTCGCTACTATCATTATGATCTGACAAATAAGCAATACTTCTCCCTCCCGTAAGAGAAAATATATTATCAAAACCACTTGAATTTCCTCCCGTAGCAGTAAGTGTAATAGGAGGGTAGGGACTATTAAAATCATACCCTATAGGGATTCTTATAAGGGAAGGAGTGGTAATAGAAAGGGTTTGATTTGCTTTGTTAATGGTAAAATTTATTGTGACAGGTACCGCAGTAATATAGTTATTGTCTCCTGACTGGTTTGCAGTTATGTTTACTGTGCCTACATTCTTGCAAATAATAGTATCTCCTTTTATATATGCTCTATTTGTATTAGAACTGACAAACACTACGGGCATAGAAGAAGCACCCCTTTGATAGGATATGCGAAAAGTATCTCCATATTGCTTAGCAGAAATGGGATTAAGAATGAGAGTTTGAAATCCTTTTTGAACTACCAATGTATCTGTTTTATCAGCCGATTCATAGTTTTTAGTATCTGGTTGATATGCAGTGATACGCACGCTTCCAACGTTTTGTATATGAACAGTATCTCCCCCAGAGAGAGTAGCTATAGAAGCATGAGCGCTGGAAAATAGAATGGGCAGGGATTCAGTATTATTTGTTTGAGCGGTAAGTTTGAAAGGAGTATCACCGAATCTTTTTGAGGGGATAGAGAAAGAAAGAGTTGTTTGTTTTTTCAGTACTGTGAGGGTTTGATATATAATATTCGATGCTACATACAACGAATTTGCAAGTGCCTGAGCAGAAAGAACCGTGGTTCCTGCTCCTACTATTGTCATAGAATCTCTATTCATTCCCGTAATAATTGCTACGTCTGTTTGAGAACTTGTATATTGAGTGGTAGTAGATTGTATAAGATTTACTACAGATATTTGGGAAGGAGGATCTTGATATGTTTTCGTTAGAGGGCTTGTAAATCCTGCACTCCAACCAATACTTTGATTCTCTTTTATTTTTAAAATAAAAGAAACAGGTGATGCAGTATTGTATGTAGCATCTCCCGTCTGTCTTGCTGTAATAGTAGCACTTCCTGATGCTACTACCGTGATCATAGTTCCACTTATGGTAGCCACAGTAGAAGAACTTTCATAATAGATAGGAAGACCAGAAGAACTACTTCCCGTCAGAGAAAAAGAACAGGAAGGGGTGCATGGAAATACTTTCACAGAATCTGTCAATACAAATGAGATGGTTTGGGGTGTAGTACCTACCATCATCTTTTCCAAAGAAAGAGAATTATCATATAGAACCGCTGCAAAACCCCGAACATCACAGATTATACTACAATAAACATACAAAAAGATAGTTTTCATATTCTTTATGCGTTAATGAAAAACATTGAATA
>JASGCU010000022.1:0-7167 GCA_030053935.1 Chitinophagaceae bacterium | reverse complement strand
AATGTTTTAATATATATTTTATTAACAAAATATTCAATGATACTTCACAATAGCGTAAAAAATGCAATAAAAGGAGTTTGCTTAATAGATTGTTCTCTTTTTTATCAATCTTTCTCTACTATTTTTTTATATTCCTCAAAAGCTGTGGCAATGGACTTTGCTATCCTATATTGTTTGAGAGGATTATTCAGTTCTTTTTCTTCTTTGGGGTTACTCAAAAAACCTACCTCTATTAACACACTTGGCATAACCATTTGATAAAGAACCCAAAATGCCGCATGACGTATTCCTCGACTTCTCACTTCTGCTTCTGCTTTCATATACTTTTCTATCTTTTGAGCGAACAAAATACTATTCTGCATAGATGTATTTTGACTGAGGTTGAAAAGCATATACGATTCTGCTGACCCCGGATCAAAACCCTGATATATATCTTTGTTATTTTCTAACAATATCACCGAGTTTTCTCGCTTTGCTACTTCAAAATTGGTCTCTAATTTATCCAAGCCAATAACATAAATCTCTCCTCCATACACATTCGGATTAGGTGCCCAATTACAATGGATAGATATAAATACATCCACATTATTTTTATTTGCTTTATCCGCTCTATCATAAAGAGTAGGAAAAGAATCATCGGTTCTCGTATACAAAACCTGTATATCCGGAAACTTTATTTTTATAATTCTTCCTAATTCTTTTGCTATTTTAAGGGTGATGTTTTTTTCTTTTGATATCTTTCCCGAAGTTCCATGATCTATTCCTCCATGTCCTGCATCTATTACTATTTTTTTGATTTTATATTTTCCCAAAAAAGTATTACTAGAAGATGCACAAATAAAAATATGTACAAAAAGAACTATAAAACCCAATTTCTTCATTACCATCCAATGTTTTTTAATGTCTTAAAGAATTTTTAAATTCCATAATGAGAGTATATGTAAATATAATTTTACGTATATTACTATTTTTTTATTTTTTTTTCATAAATAAGAACAAATATGCTTTCAAAATCCATCATTACAATATAATTCTTATATTTTGTTTCTTTTGTGAAACTTTAAAAATAAAAAATCATATACCACAAAGTTTCATAAAGAATACACTCATACCTTATAACTCATACATCAATAAAAAATTACTATGGATATTAAAAATATTTTGAAGCAAAGAATCATGATATTAGACGGCGCAATGGGAACGCTTATACAAAAACATCCTCTCAAAGAAGAAGATTTTAGAGGTGCAAAATGGGAACAACATCCAAGCTTTCTCAAAGGAAATAATGAACTATTATCCATCACCCGACCTGATATAATTACAGAAATACACGAGCTATACTGCCAAGCCGGAGCAGATATTATTGAAACAAACACGTTTAATGCTAACAGAATATCACAAAGCGACTATGGATTAGAAGAATGCGTGTATGAACTCAACTATGAGGCAGCAAAAATAGCCAAACAAGTAGCAGTAAAATACAGCAAACAAAATCCATCTAAACCCAGATTCGTGGCAGGGGCAATAGGACCTACCAATAAAACAGCATCTCTATCCCCTGATGTAAATAACCCTGCATATAGAGCGGTGACATTCCAAACCTTGAAAAATATCTACAAAGAACAAGTGAAAGGACTGATAGATGGAGAAGTAGATATGCTCTTAATAGAGACCATTTTTGATACTCTGAATGCTAAAGCTGCACTCTTTGGAATTGAAGAGTTTTTTGAAGAAGCAGGGATACGAATCCCCGTGATGATATCAGGAACTATTACCGATGCCAGCGGCAGAACTCTCTCCGGGCAAACAACAGAAGCATTTTTAATCTCCCTAGCACATAGTAATCCTTTAAGTATAGGGTTAAATTGTGCTTTGGGAGCGGCTCAGCTCCGTCCATATTTACAAATACTTGCCGAAAAATCCCCTTTTTATGTTTCCGCTTACCCTAATGCAGGGCTACCCAATGAATTTGGAGAATATGAAGAAACACCAAAACAAACAGCCGCATTAGTAGAAACATTTATGAAAGAAAATCTCATCAATATCATCGGTGGATGTTGTGGTACTACCCATGAGCATATTCATTCCATTGCTACCCTCGCAGAAAAATATCCACCAAGAATCCTTCCATCAACATAACCCTCTTTTCATTTTTTTTGAAAGATTTTTTACCACATTATAAAAACTTATATTGCAATGCAAAATATGGTATAAACACTATAAATCCCGCATCAAAAGATAATTTTTTTCCAAAAAATCTTGCTCCAAAAGCAGGGATAGGAATTATAATGTTAGAATTATGGTAATTAAAAAACAACCAACTCTCTGATATGAGAGATATGTTTTTATGAACACGAACCATTCCACCTATTTTAATGGTTTTATTAAAATTTTCTTCTAATTCATTACCAATATTCAAAAGTGTATATTGATTCAGAGTAGAGTAACTATAAATAAGGGAGATATTATTATTTGGGGTTCCGTAGGTAACGTTAATATATGCTCCACCATCGTGAATATAATTATTTCCGAGAGACCCTACATCACCTGATATTTGTTGCGAAACATTATGAGTGAAATATACTATTCCCCCTCCTACATACCATCTTTTGGATACAGGAAATTCTATTTTTGGACTTATAGTAAAAAGATAAGTGATGGGATGATTTATTCCTGGTAATACAAATCCACCTATGCCCACAGATATATTGTTTGTTATTCCATAGTTTATATAATGTCCTATGATATAGTAATTTCTATAACTTAAGCTTCCTTTTTTAAGAGGTACGGCACTCGGAAGTAAAAAGTATTGATGGGGATTGGGATTTGGGAATGGAAAAATTCTGGGTTTGCTTTTAATGGAAATGATGTATTTTTTTTGAATAACAATATTATTAAAATCATCATTTTTCATTTGTATACTATCGTTGTATTCTTTTATAACTTTTCCTGTAAAACTATTTCCACTTACAACACGAACAGTATAAGATGTAGTAGTATCTAAGGAATAAAAAGTTTGTTGGGCTATCGATTTTCTGATAAAACAGAGTGAGAGCAAAAACAATAGTGCTATTGTATGTTTCATGCTTGTTTCTACTAAGTGAATTATTTTTTTTATTATCAAATCTTTTGAGATACATTTTTTATCTCCTGCTCTTCATTTTTAGGATATATGAGCAGGGCATCGTCTGTATCTACAATAATATAGTCATTCAGCCCTTTGAGAACTAATTTTTTATGGGGATTTATACGGATTATATTTCTTTTGGAGTCAGTTATGAAATACTTGAGAGCATTGTGGACGTTTTGTTGTTCTTGTTTTGGGGATACTTCGTAGAGAGAGTTCCACGTTCCTAAATCACTCCACCCACAATTACAGGGAATAGTAAAAAAGTGATTTGATTTTTCTGCTATGGCGTAGTCAAAAGATACATTGGGTGCTTTTGAGTAGTTTTTTTGAATAAACTCTCTCTCTTTTTCTGTGTTATAGGACTCTTTTCCTTGATAAAAAAGAGCATATATATCAGGGCATAGTTGTTGGTAAGCTTCCACGAGCGTTTGAGCAGAAGCAATAAAAATTCCTGCATTCCAAAGATACTCATTGCTTTCTATATATTTTTGAGCGATTTCAAGAGATGGTTTTTCTACAAATTTTTCTACTTTATAGATAGTATTTGTATGGGCTTGAAATTTTATATATCCATACCCTGTATCTGCTCTTGTGGGAGCTATTCCTATGGTGGTTATAGCATTGTTATTTTGAGAAAAAGAGAGAGCATTTTCTACTGCTTTGAGAAATGCATTTGTATCAGCTATAAAATGGTCGGCGGGAAAGATAGCAATAGATGATTGGGGGTCTTGGAAGAAAAATTTGAAGGTAGCATAAGCAATACAAGGAGCAGTATTATTTCTATGTGGCTCACAGATTATCTGTTGGGGATGTAATTCGGGAATGGCTTCTTGTGTGTGAGTTCTGTATGTTTCGTTCGTGAATATATATATATTTTCTATGGGAAAGGTATTTTTGAACCTGTCCACTGTTTCCCTGATGAGTGTTTTCCCTGTTTCTAAAAGATCTAAAAACTGCTTTGGTTTATCTGCGCTACTATTGGGCCAAAGCCGAGAGCCAACACCGCCTGCCATTATTACTATGTTCGTTTTTTTGGGGATCATAATGAAGAGAGAGATTGATTATTGTATTTTTTGGGAGCGTATAAAAAACCGAATGCTTCTGCTCCTTCTTTGGTATGCGTTTTATGATGGGTGTAATGTGCGTTCATGATGCGTTTCATATATTTATTCTGTGTTTTGAAACGGATAGGTATTCGCCTATGAACTATGATATCGTGAAATATCAAATAAAATACTCCATATAAAAAAATACCTATTCCTATAGCAAGAACCCAATACAGCTCTGCATAATACACACCTATATAAATACAAGTAATGGATGGTATGCTAAAAACAATGGCAAATAAATCGTTTCTTTCCAATGTATGTGTATGCACTTTATGATGAGAATGATGCCAACTCCATAAAAAACCATGCATTATATACTTGTGAGTAAACCAAGCCACAAACTCCATACCCAAAAAACTTAAGACAACTAAAATTATAGAAAAGAGAATTACCATAATGCTATTAAGAGATAAATGAAATATTTTTTTTTATCAAACAGTAATATATTGATATTCTCAAAATACTACTATTCTGAAATACAATAAGCATAAAAAAGGTTTGTTTTTCTTTCAAAAAATGCTTTTGGGAATGAAGGGTTTGCCTTTTATCTTTTTTCTGATGTATTTTGTGATATATTTATTGATTTATTGGTTTATATAACCATTGCTAGGGAGAATACAAGGAATATATGAGAGGTACAAAGAGGAATTTTACACTTATTTAAATAAAAAAATATGGATATTCATATTATCAAAAAAAAGATTTTGCGGAGGGTAAGATTAGTGATGATATTGATATTTATGTTTGCTATGCTGGTGATTTGGAAAATTTTTTATATTCAAACAACAAAAGGAGAGTTATACAGAAAGAAAGGAGAATTCAATAATGTGAGATATCTGACTCTGGGAGCAACGCGCGGAAATATTTATTCCGACGATGGAAATATATTAGCAACCTCCGTCCCGAGTTATGAATTAGCAATAGACCCTTTATTAGATGGGGTAGATGTGGCATTTAAGACAAAATTGGATACTCTCTGTATACTTTTATCGGGCATATTGGAAAGCACAGATAAGAACTACAAAAGTGCGAAAGATTATAAAATAGGTATATTGAGAGCAAAAAGAGAACAGAAGCGTTACTTCAAATTGATTGATGGGAGATTAGAATTTCAACAAAAAAAACAAATAGAAGCATGGCCTCTTTTTAAAAAAGAAAGAATGGAAAGAGAACCCTCTTTAGCACGTCTCAAGCGCTCTATTATTTTTTATAAAATAGAGGATAGAAAATATCCATTCTCCCCTTATGGTAATAGAACTATTGGGAGAATTGATAGAGAAACGAACCCAAACCATGGAAAAGTGGGCTTAGAATATAGTTTTGATTATGTTCTTGCGGGAAAACCTGGGTATGCAAAGCATTTAAAGACATTTAAAAATAATTTTCGCCCCGTGTTTGATGGAACAGAAACCCCAAGCGAAGATGGAAAAGATATTCAAACCACCCTCAATACTCATTTTCAAGATATTGTGGAATCTTCTCTCATAAAAGCAATAAAAGAACACGATGCCGACTACGGATTGGTGATTCTGATGGAAGTAAAAACAGGGCATATAAAAGCGATATGTAATATCGGTAAAATGAAATCCGGAGTTTATAAAGAAAATTATAATTACTCCATAGGAGACCAAGGAAATACAGAACCCGGATCTACTTTTAAGGTACTGACGATGATGGCATTATTAGAACTTACGGATATACATATGCATGACAGCATAGAAACGGGAAATGGAGAATATAAAATATATCAAAACATTTTGAGAGATTCTAAAAAAGGAGGCTTCGGAAGGATTACTATACAAGAAGCATTTGAAAAGTCCTCTAACATTGCTATGGCAAAATTGGTCATCCAACATTTTGGAAATAATCCTACAGAATTTATTGATTTTATCACAGATATTGGAATAGATAAAAGAGTGCATGTCCAATTAGATGGAGAAAGCTTCCCTTATATCAAAAAACCTTCGGATAAGAACTGGAGTGGGCTTTCTCTTGCTTGGATGGCACAAGGATATGAACTAAAAATAAATCCTCTCCAAACCCTTACTCTTTATAATGCTATCGCAAATGATGGAAAAATGATATCTCCTCTTATTGTTACTGGCATAAAAAACGGATATACTTACTTGGAACAATATACATCTCAAGTTCTACAGAAACAAATATGTAGCCAAAGAACCCTCTCCATCCTCAAAACATTATTAGAAGGAGTAGTGGAAAGAGGAACTGCCCAAAATATACGAGGAACAGATTATAAAATAGCAGGAAAAACAGGAACAGCAAAAAAAATAGAAAAAGGAAAATATACCAATAAATATTATACCTCCTTTGTGGGATATTTTCCCGCAGATATGCCTAAATACAGCTGTATAGTGGTGATAGATAACCCAAAAAACTTTGCAATCTACGGAAGTGACGTTGCCGCACCCGTCTTTAAAGAAATTGCAGACAATATATACAGTATGGATATAAACATTCATAAACCATACATTCTCAATACAAATACCACTCATAACACCTTTCCTCTTATCAAAGCAGGAAATAAAAAGGATATTGAAACTATCCTAAAAGCATTCCCCATCCCATACAAACCAATATCAGAAGACAATACAGAATGGATACACGCTCACATTAACAACAATATAATAGGTTGGAAAGCAATTCCCATCACGCATAATCTTATCCCAAATGTTATTGGAATGACAATCAAAGATGCTCTCTTTCTATTAGAAAATCAAAAATTAGAGGTATCCATACAAGGTTCATTGGGAAAAAGAATAATAATGCAATCCCTTACTCCCAATACTCGCATCAGCACAAAAAAAAAAATAACTATTACTACCGAATAGATCCCTACTAATGAGTTAAAAGATGAATATACCGCTCTCAAACAATCAAAATAAACACATAATCCAAAATGATAAAAAT
>JASGCU010000021.1 GCA_030053935.1 Chitinophagaceae bacterium | reverse complement strand
GTAATTAAATCAGAATTAAAAATTATATCCGAAAATTGATTTTCATTTTTTAATAATGAACTAAATACAATGTTTGTATCTACAATAACTTTCATTTGATGAATTTACTTCTATTCTCTTTCCACCATTTATTGTTTATTTCCTTTGCCAATTCATCAATATCTTCTTGTTTTGCCTTTGAATTTGAAATTGCCTCAAGATATTCTAAATAATCTACAATATTTTGAATAGTTTCTGTTTTAATTTTTGAAGAAATTTTAATTGTAATGGCTTCCTTGGTTCGTTCTATTATCATAACTTATTTGTTTTAAAGGTTTGCTTAAATTCATTTCCATAAATATCAATAAAAATAACACAGATTAAATCACCAGCATTTTCTAAAGAAATTTGAAGTGTGTTTTGCACACTTTCCATTTCTTCACTAAAAACACAATCAGACATCATAAAATCTTTGTTGTTAAAATCTCTGTCTATAACCACCATACTCAAACTTTCAAAATTTTCTAATTCTTTGTTGGTTTCCTCTTCTCTAAAGTTTGAAGTAAATTTTTTGATTATAATTTTATCGTTTTCAAAAAGAGCTTCTACATCTGGTTGCAAACTAAAATGAAACCCAATTGCATTATCTAAATCATTGACTTTGTTTTTGCTTTTTGGCTGTCGGATTTTAGCAAAATCTTTGGAGTGTAATTCTTTTATAATTTGATAGGGTATTTTTAGAAAATAATACCGAACGTCATCCAATTCGTGAAAATCACTAATAAAATCTACTGCGTTTGCGGGTGCGATAATGTAAACTCTTTTGGAAATACTTTTTCCTAAAATCTGGTGTAATTTTTCTAAAAAGAAACTATCTAAATTACTTTCTTTATTATTCCAATAATCCCAAACTAAAACAGGATAACCGTCTTTTCGTTCTCCGTGAAATGCAAATCCTTTTTTAGTTTGTTTCTTCGGTGTAACTTCAAATAATTGCAATACAAACTCAATATATTTGTCTTGGTTGAGTTCTTGCATTTTTTTGAGGTCGTAAATACCTGTATTTACGGTTACAAAAGTTTTAGCAAGTTTCTCGTATTTTTGTTTTGAATTATCTAAATCTTTACTTTCTTGTATGGTTAAAAGTCTTTTTTGTTGGGTATAAAAACTAAATTTACCAATATCACAACTTATCCATCTTCTTCCCAATTTTTCGGCAACTGCACAAGTTGTCCCGCTACCTCCAAAGAAATCTAAAACAATGTCGTTTTCATTTGTGTTAGCTTTGATTATTCTTTCAATTAATTCTTCTGGTTTTTGAGTTGGATAATCAAGTCTTTCATTTGCTTGAGAATTTATAAAATTAATATCTGTCCACACATCAGGAGCAATTACATCTTTTGTGTTTACATATACAATTTTATCATATTTTGAAATGTCTAATTTTTTATCTATTACTAATTTATTATATTTATCTTCATCATATACTAACAGTTGAGATATTTTTTTTCCACCACTTTTAATAACATTAGTATGATAACCTCTGTTAATTGCATCTAATTTGCTTTTTGTTGGAGTAATTTCAATCTTATTTAGTTTATGTAAATCTGACTTGGAGTAAAACAACAAAGTATCGTGCATATTTTGAAAATTATTACTACCAGCTGTCCATCTTCTGTAATGCCAAATAATTTGATTTTTGAAATTATTTTTTTGAAATACTTCATCTAAAACAATTTTAAGATAATGACACATTTTGGAATCTAAATGAACTATTATTGCACCATTTTCTGCAAGAATTTCTTTTGCAACAATTAGTCTCTTTCTAATAAATTCAATAAACTCTGAACCTTTTGCTTTGTCAGTATAAGCTAAACCTCCTGAATTAGTTTTAAAATCTGACTCCGTTGCAAAAGGTGGATCAATATAAATAAGTTTTACTTTCCCTTTAACTTTGTCTTTGATGAGTGGGTCTTCGTTTTTATATAGGGTTTTTAGGAATTGTAAGTTATCTCCAAAAACGAGCATATTTCTCCAATCGTCTTTAAACTTTTCTCTTTCTCCGTTGTATATTTTTTCTACTTGCAAAGGCACAGCAAAAGTTCCATCTTGGTCGGCTAAAATATCTTCTTTACGCATTTTTCCTGCGTAGCGTAGTTCGTATTCTTTATGTGTAGTTGGAAACAGTTTCTCTCTAAAATCTTCGGGAATAGTTGAGCCGTTGGCTAAACATTCCATTAAAAATTCTCTTTCCTGTATGCTTAAATTTTTCATTTATAAAATATTGTATTAAAACTAAGTATTACGTATTAAAAATTTTCTTTTTTGCCATGAAACGAATCTCTATTGATTTTTCTCCCACCATTTTTTATTTACTTCTCTTGCCAGTTCATCAATATCTTCTTGTTTGGCTTTGGATTCTGATATTGCTTCTTGATATTCTAAATAATCCACAGTTTTATTTGAATCTGCTCTGAAAGCTTTTTTACAGAGATATGGAGTTTTAAAATTATTGGAAATCAAAGAGTTACAAAATTATAAAGGTGCCAAAAGTGATTTTTCGGAGAGTAATCATTATTAAAAATAACATAAAAAACTTCATAAAAAAATGTTTTTGTGTTAAAAACAAAATATTTAAAAAAATAATTGCATAATTACGGTATTATTTTAAATATTGGAATAAAGAACTAATAATATTATATTTTTAATATAATGTAAAATTATATTATTACATTCAAAATACACTCAAATTAAAATAATTTCAGAAAATTAAATATATATTTTTGTGTAGTTACCAATATTTACACACAAGAATTTTGTAAATTCAAATGGAATTAAGTATAAATAAAATATACCAATAGAAAATATATGCAATTGAAAATAGGAGAATTAGCCCCTGATTTTACGGGTAAAGACCAAAATGGCAATACAATATCTCTCAGTAGTTTAAGAGGGAAAAAAGTAATACTCTATTTTTATCCAAAAGATGATACACCAGGTTGTACAAACCAGGCATGTAACCTTAGAGATAATTATTTACATATAGAAAAAGAAGGATATATAATATTAGGAATAAGCCCCGATGATGAAGTTTCCCATAAGAAGTTTATTCAAAAATATAATATACCTTTTACCCTTATATGCGATGGGGATAAAATAATTCATGAAAAATATAGTGTATGGGGCGAGAAGAAATTATTCGGAGTAACACATATTGGCACTATAAGAACCACTTTTGTAATAGATGCAAAAGGATATATAGAAAAAATTATTACTGATGTGGATACAAAAAATCATACAAAGCAAATTTTATAAAAACGTTGTTTAGAATTAAAAAAATACTATTATAAAGGAATCAGATGAATACAATAAGACCTGACGAGGTAAGTTCTCTCATAAAAGAACAATTATTACATTTTCGAATAGAAAGTGAGTTAGAAGAGATAGGAAAGATATTACAAGTAGGAGACGGGGTTGCAAGGATATACGGAATATCACAAGTAGAAGCAGGGGAGATGTTAGAATTTCAAAATGGGACACAAGGAATCGCCTTGAATTTGGAAGAAGATAATGTAGGAGCTGTCATTTTAGGAAAAACACAAGGAATAAAAGAAGGGGACATTGTAAAAAGATTAAAAAAAACTGCTTCTATCAAAGCAGGAGAAGGCATGTGTGGAAGAATTTTGAATGCTATAGGGCATCCTATAGACGGAAAAGGAGAAATACAAGGACAACTCTACGAAATGCCAATAGAACGAAAAGCCCCAGGAGTAATATATAGACAACCCGTAAATGAAGCACTTCAAACAGGAATAAAAGCAATAGATTCTATGATTCCTATTGGAAGAGGGCAAAGAGAACTTATTATTGGCGATAGACAAACCGGAAAAACATCTGTTGCTATAGATACTATCATAAACCAAAAAGAATTTTATGACAAGGGGGTACCTGTCTATTGTATTTACGTAGCAATAGGACAAAAATTTTCTACCGTAGCCTCTATCTATAACACATTAGAAAAAGTAGGAGCCATGAAATATACCATTATAGTAGCCTCCTCATCATCCGAATCCGCTTCTATGCAGTATTTTTCAGCATTCACTGGTGCCGCCATTGGGGAATTTTTTAGAGATACGGGAAGACCTGCATTAGTAGTATACGATGATTTATCTAAACAAGCAACAGCTTATAGAGAAGTATCTTTATTACTCAGAAGACCGCCGGGTAGAGAAGCATATCCCGGAGACGTATTCTATCTCCACAGCAGATTATTAGAAAGAGCTGCGAAAATAAATAAAAATGATAGTATCGCCCAAAAAATGAATGATATCCCCCCATCTATAAAACACTTAGTGAAAGGAAACGGATCACTTACCGCTCTTCCAATAATTGAAACACAAGCCGGGGACGTATCTGCCTATATTCCTACCAACGTAATATCTATAACCGATGGACAAATATTCTTAGAAACAAATTTATTTAATTCAGGTGTCCGTCCCGCCATCAACGTAGGTATATCTGTTTCTCGTGTAGGAAGCTCTGCACAAATAAAATCTATGAAAAAAGTAGCTGGAACCCTCAAATTAGACCAAGCACAATATAGAGAACTAGAAGGGTTTGCTAAATTTGGATCCGATTTAGATGCTGTAACAAAACTTACCATAGATAGAGGAAGAAAAAATCAAGAAATTCTAAAACAACCACAGTATTCCCCTATGCCTGTAGAACAACAAGTAGCAATTATTTTCGTTTCCACAAAAGGACTTTTAGATAAAATACCTGTAGAAAAAGTAATAGAATTTCAAAAACGTTTTTTAGAAACACTTGTTTTCAAACATAAAAATATTTTAGAACTTATACGCGAAGGAAAACTCGATGACAATATTACAGAAATACTTACACAAGTTGCCCAATCTATTACCGTATCATAATTTTTTATTATCCTATGTAATTTATGTAAATCGGTAACTTATTAGAAAATGGCAAATCTCAAAGAAATAAAAAATAGAATTCAATCAGTAATTTCTACTCAGCAGATAACAAAAGCAATGAAAATGGTATCAGCTGCAAAGTTTAAAAAATCTTCTGACTCCCTTTCCCAATTTCGCACCTATTATCAAAAATTATTAACAACTACCCAAGAAGTATACTACCATAACACCGACGGAATACAAGTTCCATATAGCGAAAAAAGAAATAAAGAAAAAATAGCAATAGTAGTAATATCCTCTGATAAAGGACTCTGCGGACCCTTTAATAATTTTTTGTTCAAATCAGTTATAAATCTATTACAAACAAATTATTCAGACCAGCACCATAAAAAACAAATTACCCTTATAACCATAGGAAAAAAATCTGTTGAATATTTTAAAAAACGGAAAATAGATATAAATACCGATTATACCCAATTACTACAAGGGATTTCTTTTTCAAATATAAAGGCATTATCTGTTTTTTTGATACAGAGTTTTCAAAATAAACAATATGATGCAATACATTTAGTGTTTAACGAATTTAAAAACGCAAGCTCACAAACAGTAAAAATAGAAAACATTTTTCCCATCCCTACAGATACTCTCTTCCCTAAACAAACTACGCATACCGATTATATTTTTGAACCTAACAAACAATATATATTTAATAATCTTATTATAAAACTTATAGAAACACAGATTTATAAAAGTGTATTAGAATCAATAGCATCAGAACACGGGGCCAGAATGACAGCTATGGAAAAAGCAACAGAAAACGCAGGTGAGCTTTTAAAAGTCCTAAAAATAATGTATAATAGAACAAGACAGGCATCCATAACAAAAGAAATATTAGAAATAGTGGGTGGAGCAGAAGCATTAAAAACATCTTAAATATCATTTTTATTTTTTTATTAAAATCACATGGGCTTAAATTTAGAAATTTTTCTCAATATTGAATCGTGGATAGCACTTATAATGCTTACGTTTATGGAAATAGTATTAGGAATAGATAATATCCTTTTTATTTCTATCGTTACAAATAAAATTAAAAATACCCACCAAAGAGAGCAAGTAAGAATTATTGGACTTGGTATAGCGTTATTGGTAAGAATGGTACTTTTAACCTGTGCAACGTGGATAACACAACAATTAGAACCTATTTTAATCATACCTCATATAGGAGAAGTAGGTTTTTTTGAGGTAACCTTAAGAGACCTTATATTATTAGGAGGAGGATTGTTTTTGACCTATAAGAGTCTCCATGAAATCCATAAAAAACTATCGTATAATCATAACCAAGAAGAGAGTAACATATTAGTAGAAAAAAGTAGCAAAAATTCGATTACCAATGCTATTATTAATATTATATTATTAGATATAGTGTTCTCTTTTGACTCTATACTCACAGCAGTTGGGCTTACAAAAGAACTCATACTTATGGTAATAGCTGTTACTATATCTATGTTCCTTATGGTAAAATTTTCTAAATATGTAAGTAATTTTATTCATAAGTATCCATCTTTAGAAGCATTAGCGCTTAATTTTCTCACAATTATTGGGTTTCTTTTAGTGATAGAAGCATTCCATGTAGAAGTTCCTAAATCTTATGTGTACGTGGTTATAGCTTTTGGTTTATTTTTTGAAATTATAAATATTAGAATAGATCAAGTAAGAGAAAAACACAAAAAAATATAACCTCAATATAATATATACTAAAATATCCTAAACCATACTATTTTCAAATGGTATACTATACTACTATAACTCAAGAAGAAGAAATACATTCTGTTTTACAATTACAATCTCAAAATCTAAAAAAAAACGTAGATGCACAAACAATAAAAACAGAAGGGTTTGTTACAGTGGAACATAGTTTTGATATTCTAAAAGCAATGATGAACAGTGCCCATCAAATTATAGCAAAAGATGACAATGAAGTTATAGGGTATGCTCTGGTTATGCTCCCTCTGTTTGAAAATTTTATTCCTGTATTGAAACCGATGTTTCAAATAATTAATACACTCTCCTATAAAGACAAGCCTGTTAATACCTATAAGTACTATGCCATAGGTCAAATATGTGTTGATAAAAATTATAGAGGAACAGGAGTATTTGAAAATATGTATAAAAAACACAAAGAAATGTATAATGCTCTATTTGATTTTTGTATTACAGAGATATCCCTCAAAAATATACGTTCTTTAAAAGCACATGAAAAAATTGGATTTCAAACAATTCACCGTTTTACAGATGCCACAGATGATTGGAATATCGTTTTGTGGGATTTTAATTTTAAATAATATTTGTATATTTTAATATATTTACACAATGTTTCATATTCATTTTCTTTTACGGTTACTGATAAAAAAACAAATTAAAAAAAAAAAAAACCATTTCGTAGATTATTCGGAAGCAAAAGATATAGGCATAATTTTTGAATATATCCCCGAAGAATATGCAATTGTAGAGAATTTTATACAAATATTAAAAGAAGACCAAAAGCAAGTAAGTATCTTAGCTTTTGTAAGTTCTAAAAACAAAAAAAAAAAATATCCCAATATTCCATTCTTTCAATCTCGAGATATTTCTTTTTGGGGAAATCCCCATATAAAGGAACTACATAATTTCATAAACACAAAATTTGATTATCTACTTCATATCAGTACGCATTCTCATATTTTGATAGATTATATATTAGCAAAATCGAATGCAAAATGTAAAATCGGAAAATACAAAACAGGCAGAGAAGAACTCTATCAGTTTATGCTTTTATTTGAGAAAGAAAAAAAATATGACATTTTTTTAGAATATTTGTATTCCAATCTTAAGAAAATAAAAACCAATTAGCTTTCTAATCCTTGTTCGTTTGTAATACACATATTTTACAACATGTTATTTTAAAATGAAAAAACCCGTAGAATAATAAATCTACGGGCTTTTTCATATAATAAAAAAAACAAAAACTGTTATTGAGAAATAATTACATGTGATTGCTGTAATATATTTCCTTCAGCATCCACTATTGTGAGCAGATACGTTCCTGTTTTTTGATATCTCACATCTACACTTGTAGATACAGTAAAGATTCCTTTCAATACCTCTTCCCCTTTTATATTTACTAAACTATATGTTTTTACACCATTTCCTGCTTTACCAGCATGTATGGATATAAAGTGAGAAGAAGGATTTGGATATATTGCTATATCTTTATTTTCTTTAGATATAGAAGTAAGGGGTTGTTGTGTAGATGTTCCTGTACTTACTACTGTGACATTTTGTAGAGAGCTGGCAGCATTAAACATTTCATTTCCATTTTGAACTGCAGTAATGATAGCTGTGCCTGTTCCTACTCCGGTGAGAATATTTCCACTTACAGTTGCTATTTTGGTATTACTCGTGGTGAAAGTTATAACAACGGAGCTATTAGAAGTAGCTATCAGATTATAATTTTGCCCTATAGTAATATTAGGAATAGCAGAAAAAGTAAGGTTCGGTATGGGTATGGTAGGATCTATTATTACTATGCTCTGAGTCACAGAGATGGAATTAAACTGGTTGTTCCCTCCCTGTGCTGCGGTAATGGATACAATTCCTCTCATTTTGGCGGTAGCAGTATTTCCTACTATACTTAGCTTATTCGTATCTGATGATGTAAAAATTATAGCAACGGGACTATTAGAAGTAGCTACAAGTGTATATATATTTCCTATGGTAAGATGAGGAACATCAGAAAAAGTAAGAGTTGGTGTGGTTTTATTGGGATTATTTATTGCATCATCTATGGTAAGTATTTGTGAAGTAGATGCTTCAAGATAATTATTATCTCCACTATTATATGCTGTAATACTCACCGTTCCAGATCCGTTTATAGTTACTGTATTACTATTTATAGTTACCAAAGAAGAGGATGCAGAAAATACAACAGGCAGGCTAACAGAAGACGTTGCTTGTAAAACAAAAGGATCTTCCCCAAAGGTTTTATTTGCTAATACTCCAAAACTGATGGTCTGTGTACTTTTTCTTATCTCTAAAGATGCAAAAGCAAGAGATCCGTAATAGTTAGATGTTTCTGCTATTAATGCAGTAATACGAGTAATCCCTGCCTTTTTAGGGGTTACTGTAGCTCCGTTAATAGTTGCTATTTGTGGATCGGCTATAGAATAAGAAATAGAACTAATGGGAAGAGTGCTGCTGTTTGTTGTGGATAAGGTAAAAGGAGCATCTGTCACAAACTTTGTTATATCCGGAGTAGTAAATGCAATATTGGGATATTGTTTTCTGGATCTTGTAATAGTAAAAGTTTGTTCTAATGCCCATGTACTTGCTGCTAAAGATCCGTCTATTGCTTGAACATTCCATACATAAACCCCTGGATTTAGATTTTCTATAGAGTACAGATTATCTCGTATATCTCCTAGTTTATTTATTTTTCTAAATCCATTATTTGGTCCTGATGTTGTTATGGAATGGGAATTACGAATGCTATCTCTATTAAGAGTAGCACTACTTCCAACGTATATATTATAAGTAATGCCTAATGTTGGAGTTTTCGTATCTGTAGAAAGATTCCATGTGAAAAATACTTTATTAGAATCAATTACTACTGATTTTAATCCTGTAGGGGTTGTGGGTTTTACATTTGGAGTAGTATTATTATTTACATATAATTCTGATACTCCTTCTCCGTTTGCTGTACCTGTAACAAAAATATCTAAATCATTATCTTTATCTGTATCAACAAAGCTTGCACTTTCTACTTTGAGGGTATTCCTTAAGAATGTATAAGTAGAAGAAAATTTTCCATCTGTATTCTTATATATCGCAGAAAAATTACTACTGCCTGCCGTTATGCCTGCTAAAAATATATCTAAATCTCCGTCATTATCATAATCTCCATAAGCACTTACTGCATTTTTTACTCCCATAAAGGAAGTAGAATCTGAATTTTCTTTCAAAAAACCATCCTCATTATAATAAAGTCGTGCCATAGTAGAAGTTCTTGTTTGTCCTGCTGTAAAAAGATCTAAATCTCCATCATTATCTACATCTATAAATTGACTCGTTCCATTAAAATAACCTACTAAACTCTGTTTTTGTTGGAAACCACGAAATACAGTAGTATCAACAAAGATAACGGTATCATTATATGTACGTAGACTATCAATAGAATTATTATGTATAGTGAGAGGACGACCACCTTCAGCTTGGAATTTTCTGTATCCTGCATTTATGATGATAGTATCATTGACTACTTGGTTCCCCATATAAAAAATGGAATCACCAACAACAGTATCAATAGCGACATAAACATCATTATTTACATTTTGGTACAGATTTGCTTGTAAATTTCCTAATGAATCCTTGCCTGCTAAAAAATAATCTATAAAACCATCATTATCATAATCTCCTATGCTATTAGACCCTTCGCCAAGCTTTGGTTGTATACTTTTTATTACTTTTGGACTATTACCTATCCCTCTATTCTGATATATATCTGATTCTATTTTTTTTGAAACACCTAAGAGAGACGCAGACCAGTTAACAAAGCCATCTAAATCCCCATCATTATCATAATCTCCAAAATTGGCATTGATAATAGGAGCGGCTACAACATTATCATCAGTAGGGAGATTTAAATTATCAGGTAATAAACCATAACTATTTTTCTCTAAGATTCCATTATTATTTTTATATACTCGTAGTCCATTAGGAGCACTTCCTAAAACTACGAGGTCTACATATCCATCATTCTCTATATCTCCCAAAAACACCGAAGCATTTTGAAATCCATCTGTAAACAAAGGTGATAAAGTACTACTGTTGATGCTATCTATAATAGTGTTCTGTCTTATAAGAGCACTCCTTTCATAGAAATGTATATCATTTTCAATAGCAACTATATTACTATCTCTTGAATATCTATTCCTTAAAGTATCTAAATTAAAGAACGAGTTTACGGAATTACTAATAGATGGATCCTCAAGATATCCATAGATTCTTGTTGCCTCCGAGGCAAGCACCACCTTCTGAGTGGGATTATTACTCTTGATAACACTATCCGAAGCAATAAAAGCCCTTGCGATACTATCAGCGTAATTCGGTATAAGTGCTACATCTCTTGTTGCATCATTTACTTTTCTTTGTGCTCCTGTTACTGTAGAACTCGCCCAAAAATCAGAAAAACCTGTCCCTCTTTCATTTATATAAAGAGAAAAGTTTCTGCTTTTAGAACTATCCCCTGCAATAACTAAATCCAGGTCTCCGTCATTGTCTATATCTACAAATCCATGAGATCCTGTTTTTACTCCCTCAAAAGAAAAGCCCGCAAAGGTTTTCTTTTGTAGAGTTTGGGAATATGTATCAAAGGTAAGCATGATACATAACCCATAAAACAATAAAACACTTTTTTTCATTACTACTACCATTAAAATAAAATTAAAAATTTAAAAATTATAAAATAAATTAAACCTATTATTTACATAAAGCATATCATAATAATTACAAATATATTTTGAAAATGAAAATAATTTAGGTGAAAAAATTATCTAATTTAAATGTAAATATTTATTAGATTTTATATAAATAAAATTTAGGTAATACTCCCGATACTTCTTTTTATAATAGAATGTAATTAATGTTTCTATATACTTAAAATACCTTTTGCATCACAAAGGTAATATATATTTTTTTTAAATATTTTATTTTTGTAACCAAAGTATGCATTCAAAAAAAATAAAAAACATGCTTTTTTTTGCTGAAATGGATGGGAAGAACAGAATTTTTCTCACTACCCATTTCTCTTAAAAATAGTTTTCAAATTAAATATTTGTGTAAGAAGGAATTTTTGAAAACTCTCCATATCAATGATAGTATATCGGGTGGACACATAGGCTCGACCTACATAATTCATAATTCTTTCTCAATTCTCTTGATTACCAGGAAAAGCTATTTGTTTTTGCGGATTGTTTTTTCTTTGAGTTTGTTTTCTACATTTTTTATGCCGATGCTACTGATGATACCACTGAGGAATGATTTGGCAAGGTAGTTAAAAATGCTTTTTGTACTGTCTCTTTCAAAAGAGATATTGCCAATTTTAGTGAAAGTGGGGTGGGGATTTTGATTAGAAACAATAAAAGTATTTGCAAAGAATGTGGATATGTTGCTGCCTATCTTTCTTTTGTGATATTCTTCGTTATGCAGTATTTTAATTTTGAGGTCTTTGTATAAAAAAACTACCGTTCCCGTAGATTCGTTGGGTTCTAACTTCATAGAAAAAAGCATAGTATCTACTTTTCCTGTTTTTACAGAGGTAAAACCCACGTTTTCTAAAAAATGATTCAATAATTTGAGGTCAAAACTACCGAGATTCCCTTCTATTGTGTGTATGGGGTTGGTCGCTTTTTGTTGAAATTGGAAAGTAGTATGTATATTGCCCGCTCCCATTACCTTAAAATGTGCATCTCCACTGATTGTCCCGTGTTTATGAATATCTTTGATAGTCGCATCCATATTTGCCAAAAAAATTTCCCCGCTTTGATGCCCTTTTTTAGATATTTCATGATAAGAGAGAAGCCCATTATGTATTTTCATCGTCTGTATATCTAATGGAATGGGGCTTTTCTGTACCTGTATTTCATAAAATGGATGTTTTTTATGTTCTGCTGACAATTTTCTATTTTTGAAAAGGGTTATTTTAGGATTCTGTATCTCTATAAAGGGAGATGTGAGTTTTTGTGTAATAATACTTTTGAGAATATCGGTGTGCAGGATAGTTATTTTGTCTGCAGAGGCAGTGGTATGGTTTTTTTGAAACACATTATATATATTTGTAGCGGTATTATCGCTTTTATAGTGCAGTTTTTCTATTATAAATAGGGCGGTGTCCTTATTATATAGGGTATTCAATGAATGGAAATATATAGTTTGGAGGGCATCTTTGGGATATATGTTTCCATTTTCTATAATTATCTGGTATGCCTCATACGAAAAGGGATTGAGCGTTATATTTCTAAAAGATATTTTGGATTTTTCGGAAGAAATGTGTTTGAGAATAGGAGATTCTATTGCAAGATGTGTTTTTTTGCTATGCCAAAGGAATTCTTTTATGGTAATATTGGGGAGGGACGGGTGAGGGTGGGTACTATTTGGCGTTTGAATAAGTACATTATTGGAATAAATCGCTATATTTTTTATGATAATGCTTCCATTATGAAATAGGGTATGCGCATCTATGTCTTTGCAAATAATACTATCATTTTGCAATAATAGAGTTGTTTTCAGAGAGAGAGTATTTCTTTTGAGAATCAAGAGTTTTTGTTGGGTAGAAAAAAGAGAACTATCGTTTTGAAAGAGAAAATATGGGTATTCTATTCGGTTTTTTCCGCTGTGCAGTGCTATATCTTGAAATGCAAAGAGAGTATTTTGTTTTTCCATGGTATGTTTATCTATTTCAAAAGCAGATATGTGCAAAAATAAGTTTTTCATGGTAAAAGAAGTGTCTTCTTTTTGTATATGTATTGAGGAAAAATGGGGTTTGAGAGAGTGTATTTTTATGTGTTTGAGAGAATGGGAGAGGGTTTTTTTGAGTATTTTTTTAATATGTGAGGTATCGGGGGAATGTTTTTGCATTGTGGGGAATATGTGGAGAGAAAGTTTTCCGTTTGTGTTTGTAATGGCGTTACATTCCAAGGTTCCGTTGGTTATTTTTTTCCAAAGAATACCGTTTATATCTATATTTTCTAAAAAAAGAGTGTCTGTGGAGTGAAGTGTGGTATGTGTATGCAAAGCAATGGCTGTACTCTGCAAAGCAGCAGTGTCATTGTGCAAAGCAGCGGTAATGTATTCTCCCTGTATTGCAAAAGTATTTTGTTTTTTGAAAGTATAGTTTCTAATATCTATTGTGGCATTTTGTATTGTTTTCCAATTATTTTCTTGAGAATGAGTAGTATTTTGTATTGGCGGATTGGCAATGAAAATATGTGTGCCAGATAAGAAGAGAGAGAGAGAATCGGTTTGGAAAGAGAGTGTTCCGTTTTTTATTTCCATGGTATCTGTGTGAAAGTCGTTGTGCAAGAAAGAATGTTGTGTTTCTGTTTTCATATTTGAGACAAATAGTTGCAGATTTGGGTTTTCTATGCTGATTTTTTGAGCGTGTATATGCTCTTTTTGAGAGTATTTTGATGAAAATATATTTGTTATTTCTGCGTAGTCGGTGAAAAAAGAAGAGTTATTTTTTTGGGAAAGGAAGTGCATTTTTTTTGCTTTGAGGATATTTTGGTTTGATGAGGTGGCAGATAGTGATATTCCTGCTAGGGTGAGAGTGTTTTCATGATCTATATTATAGATGATATTGTCTGTGGATATATTATAATCCTTACTTTCTACTATTTTTTTTAGAGAAAATGTTCTGGGGAATGGAAATTGGGATATGTTAATATTTAGATTTTCAATGGATAAGATGGGTATATTTTTAGAGTGGTTTATGTTTATTTGTGCGTTTTTTATTTCTATTTTTTCTATGAATAGGTTTTGAAAAAAAGGCAATGTGTAAATAGGAATGCTATCGGATTTTATATTGAGGTGGGTAGAGAATGTTTTTTTATCTTTTAAGATTATATGAATAAATACGTTTTCTACTGTTATCTCTTTTATGCGTTTTTTTTTTGTTTCTAATAATGTTTTCCAATCTATTTTTTTTATATGGATTTTTTCTATGCGTATATTTTTAGAATTCGGGGAAAATTGGGGGGTAATTTGGATATTTTGAGCGGAAAAAGAGGAGTCAGAACCTGTAAAAGATATATTTTCTACGGATACTTGATGATTTTTATCGGATAGAATGTGGGTATATTTTTCTATTGTGAAGGTAAGTTTTTGTACCAATTGTTTTTTTGAATCTAATAAAGTAGCGCTATCCAATTGTATTTGGAAGAGGGAGAAAGAAGTATTTTGAAGGGAGAAGTTTTCTCCGGATGGGGTTCGGATATGGATAATTCCTTTTTGGAAATGGAGATTATTTATAATATTGCTTTTTAATAAAGAGGTAAAAAAAGAAGGGATAAGAGTTTCTATATGGAAATTTTTAGAATGATTTTTAGTACTATTTTGAACAATATCTACAATTGGTTTCTGTAGAATGATAGATTCCACTTGCAGAGTATCATGGGATATTTTAAGAAAGTCAACTCCGTTTAATGTGAGATGTGCGAGGTGTATATTGCAGATATTTTTATTTTTATCATCGGGGACTTGCTCTATTTTTACAATTTTTAGTTTTTTAAATTCTGCGTATTTTTTTTGGGTATCTATAAAAAGGTTATCAAAAGAGGCGACATATCCTTTATTTTCAAAATAGATTTTTTGATTTTTGATTTCTAATATAATATTATCGGTATAGAAAGAATGTGTATTTTCTGAAGGGTTATCTCTCCAAAGTTCAAAGTTAGTGACTCTAAAATGGATACCATGAAACTCAAAAACTATTTTTTTTTGAGGGGTATGGAATACATAATCTATATTTCCATCTTTTATAGAGAAGCTTTTTATCTGAAAATGCACGAGGTATTTTCGTATATTTGCATAAAAATTTTCTAATTCTTTTGAAATATGCTTATGCCCGTTATTATCTTTGGTACTATTTGTGTTTTTTTTGCATAGAATAGAGGGATTATCGAGGATTATTTTTTGTATAGAGAGGTCTTTTTCAACATATATTTTCCATATATCTTTTAATTGTATGTTAAAAGATTTTGTTTGAATATGATATGTAGTAGTAGAATCATGAGTGGATAGAGAATCTTGAGGGGAAAACGTGGCGTTTTTCAGGTGTATTGTTTCATCCCATATATGAAATGATATTTTTTCAAAACGAAGGAAATATAAACCTTTACTTTCCCTTTCCACGGTCTGTTTTATGAGGTGTTCGGCAAGAAAAAGTGTTGTGTATTGAAATCCCCAGAGTAAAAAAAATATGATGCAGCAGATGACGAAAGCTACGACGATTTTTCGTTTCAAAAACAGATTATATATTTGCATAGAGAATGTATAGTATTGGATAGATAGAATAGTTTTTGTAAAAATATATTGTATCTACCATCTTAACAAATACACTCCTTTTAAGAAAACTGTTTCTCACCATCATAAAAAAGTAGTATGAACATTTGTTAGAAAATGTCTATACTACTTTTCTACTATTGCTTTTTTCGGGAAGAGAATAGATAACACAATAGATATAAGTAATAAAGATATTATGACAGAAAAAGAAACAATGGCTATAAATCGGGATTCTAAGTGCCATCTATCTATTAATACAATATCATGTATTAGCATTTTTGTACCTACCAGTATAAGTATTACAGCAAGTGCTTTTGAGAGGAGATGGAATTTATCTATTATATTAGAAAGAAGAAAGAACATAGACCTCAACCCTAATACAGCGAATATATTGGAGGTATAAATAATAAATTCATCTTCACTTATACCAAAAGCTGCGGGGATAGAATCTACAGCAAATACTATATCCGTAGTTTCTACTAAAATTATTGCTAAAAAGAGAGTGGTAAAATATATTTTATTTTTTTTTCTTATAAAAAAATTCCCATCCCCATCGGATTCGCTAAAATGTAAGTACTTCTTACACATACGTAATATAAAGTTTCTTTCTCCATCAAATTCTTTTTCTGCTCCAGTATCTTCTTTCATTAATTTTACTCCTGAATACATTAAAATAAGTGCAAATAGATAGAGAACATAATGAAATTCATGGATTACATACGCTCCTACAAAGATAAATATTCCTCTAAAAAAAACTGCTCCTAATATTCCCCAAAAAAGAACTTTATGGAGGTATATATCTTTTATTTTAAAATATCTAACGATAAGCAAAATAATAAATATATTATCCATAGAAAGAGCATATTCTGTGAGGTATGCAGAATAATATTCAATAGTGGAAGTGAGGGAATCGGTATCACCATTTGGATCATACCAAAAATATATAAATAATCCAAAACATCCACTGAGAAGTACCCAAATTAATGATTGTATAGTTGCTTCTTTTTGTTTTATACTGCTTGATTGTTTATGAATAAATCCCAGGTCTATTACGAGGGATAAAATAATAATAAATCCAAAAACCACATACAAAAAAAACTCTGTTTTATTTTCCATTCTCTTTTTTTATGAAATTGATTGTTTTATTATTTCTAACTGCTCTTTGTTATGTAATTTATAATAACCAGTTGCTGGGGAAGCTGCTGATTTTCTACTTATAGCTTGTATTGTTTGTTCTTTCAGTAATCTCATGATGTAAAAATATGCTCCCATGTTTTCAGGTTCTTCTTGTACCCAGTATAACTTTGCTTTATTGTAGATATTTATTTTGTTCAAGATTTGGTTTTTAGGAAATGGGTGGAGTTGTTCTATTCTTATGATAACAATATCTTCTTTTTTTTCTTTTTCTTTTTCTTCTAAAAGGTCGTAATATATTTTTCCTGTGCAAAAAAGTATTTTTTTTACATTTTTAGGGTTTGGATTGTCCTCACATAGTATTTCTTGAAATTTTCCATCGGTAAAATGAGAAATGGGAGAGGTCGCAAGCGGATTTCGGAAAAGTGATTTGGGAGACATAACTACAGAGGGCATTCGGAAAGGATATACTAACTGTCTTCGTAAAAAATGAAAAAAATTAGCAGGGGTAGTTATATTACAAACAAATATATTATTTCCTGAAGACATTTGTAAGAATCTTTCTAACCTTCCGCTGGAGTGTTCTGGTCCTTGCCCTTCATATCCATGGGGTAATAATAATACTATTCCGTTCATTCTCTGCCATTTTGTGTAAGAGGGGATTATAAATTGGTCTATTATTACCTGTGCCCCGTTAGCAAAATCACCAAATTGTGCTTCCCATATTACTAATGCGTTAGGATTTGCCATAGCGTACCCAAATTCAAACCCCAATACTCCAAATTCTGAAAGGGGAGAATTAAAAATTTTAAACTCTTCCTGTCCCTTTTCGATAAAATTGAGCATATTATAACTATTATTTTTCTCCTGGTCTCTTATTACTGCGTGTCTGTGAGAAAAAGTACCTCTCTGAACGTCTTGTCCCGTTATTCGGACTGTTTTATTTTCTAATAAAAGAGAACCATACGCTAATAATTCTGCTGATGCCCAGTTTAGTTTTTTTTCCTCAAAAAACATTGTATTTCTATCCCGAAGGACTTTCTCTATTTGTTTTATTGGAACAAAATTATTGGGAATAGTAGTCAAAGCTTTTCCTACTTTTTGTATAGTTTCTAATGAGATGTTAGTTTGAGGAGAAGATTCAAAATCTTGTGGGGTAGAACGTCTCATATTTTTCCATTCTTGTTCCATTTCTGAATATTTGTAAGGAAGAGTATGTTCTTTTACCATATTAAGTCGATCTTGAAGAAGGTTTTTAAATTCTTCTTCCATTTTAGTTACTATATCTGTTTCTAAAACTCCTTTTTCTATCAAATATTTTTTATATATTTCTCGTGGATTTGGGTGTTTGGAAATGAGAGTATAGAGCGTTGGTTGTGTAAACTTCGGCTCGTCACTCTCATTATGCCCGTGCTTCCGATAACAAACCATATCTATAAAGACATCCTGTTGGAAAGTTTGTCTGAACTCTGATGCTAAATAAGAACAAAATACCACTGCCTCGGGATCATCTCCGTTTACATGAAGTATGGGAGCATCTATTGTCTTTGCTATATCGGTGCAGTAAATACTTGACCTTGCATCATCAAAATCAGTAGTAAACCCTACCTGATTATTAATAACAAAATGAATAGTTCCTCCGGTTGTGTACCCTTCTAATTTTGACATTTGAATAATTTCATAAATAATCCCTTGCCCTGCTAGTGCAGCGTCTCCGTGTATAAGTATAGGAATGCATTTTGTATAATCATTATGGTACACTTTATCTGCTTTTGCACGAATAAATCCGAGAACTATAGGGTCAACAGCTTCTAAATGAGAGGGATTAGGGGCAAGCTTTATATCTACATAACCATTATCTGTCATTATCTGGCTTGAGTAGCCCATGTGGTATTTTACATCCCCATCACCCATGGTTTGATCGGGAATTGTTCCCTCAAACTCATTAAAGATTTGCTCGTATGTTTTACTCATAATATTGGTTAAAACATTTAAACGCCCACGGTGTGCCATGCCAATCATTATTTCTTTTACCCCCAGTTGTGATAGTTTATAAATAAGAGCATCTAAAGCGGGAATGGTTGTTTCTCCTCCTTCTAAGGAAAATCTTTTTTGTCCTACATATTTTGTGTGTAAAAAATTTTCAAAAGCAACTGCTTGGTTGAGTTTTTTTACAATTCTTGTTTTTTCTTCTAAGGAAAGTGTAAAACTTGGCAATCCTTGTTCTATTTTATTAATAAACCATTTTTGTATTTCAGGAGTTCTTATGTGCATATATTCAAAACCTATAGATCTTTCGTAGATATAGGAGAGGTTTTCTATTATTTTTCTCAAGGATGCTTTTCCTATGCCTATCTCTGCCCCTACTCTAAATTCTGTATCCATATCCGCATCCGATAGCCCAAAATAAGAGATGTCTAAGGCAGGTTTTCTATCTCTTCTTTCTCTGATAGGATTTGTTTTAGAACGAAGATGCCCTCTTGACCTGTAGGCATATATTAAATTCCTTACTTGTATTTCTTTCTCAGAAATACTTTCAATTCCCTCTAAACTATTAGTGTTTTTCTCTCTCTCCCCCGAAACAAGACAAAATTCGTAGCCCTGAAAAAACTTTTGCCAAGAAATATCCACAGAACCTGGATTTTTTTTAAACTCTTGATACATCTGTTCTATAACAACAGGATCAGCATTTGAAATATATGAATAATTATTCATCAAAATAATAATTTTTACTGTGGTATAAAGATTTTATAAAAACAAGAATATAATGCAGTAAAATAATGTAGCAGTAAAATAATCTAGATGTAGTACGAAAAGTAAGAAATATAATTAAAATTCTAATAAGATTTACTCTTTTAATAGTTTTATCTACTTATTAAGATGAAAAATAAGTATTTTTACATGAAAATAAGTATTTTTACACAGACCACTTATAAAATACTCACTCTTTCTCAAAAAAGGAGTGTTTTAATTTTAATATTTTTGATTATTTACAATAATAAATTGTGAATCCTTTTGAGAACTTACATTTTTACTATTCGGAGCGGTCTCAAAAGTAAAAATCTTATCGTTTTTTTATGTATTACCAATATGCGATTATATATATATATATCTGTTTGTGTGTTTTTTTGTTTTTGTGAGAAAAAAAAATGTACTGTAAATGAAACCGTTGACACGATTTCCGTGAAAGTATCTATAGAAAGGGCAGAGCAGTCCCTTTTTTCTTGTAAATCAACGGGAGAAGTTGTCTCTTTTTTACAAAAATATAGGGATGTCAGTGATTATTATTTAGATGCTACTGAATATCCTCACGATTCTGCACTTGCTCGCATTCTTTTTCAAGATGTTATTACCAACGTCTATATAGATTCTCTTTATAAAGATGTCCATCGTAAGTTTGCAAATTTTGAACCGATAAAAAGGCAATTTGAAAGTGCTTTTAAAAATATAAAATACTATTATCCCGATTTTGTTCCTCCGAGGATAGTCACTTTTGTTTCTGGGTTTTATAAAGATGTTTATTTTTCTGATTCTCTTATTGTGATTGGTTTAGAGTATTTTATCGGGAAAGACGCAAAATATTTTCCTAATGATAGACCTTTTTATATTCAGCGGAGATTTAAGCCCGAGTATATAGTTCCTTTGTGGTTACTTTTTCTGTCACAACAGTATAATAGTGAAAACTTTGATGATAATACGTTACTAAATGAGATGGTATCTCGTGGGAAGAGCTATTATTTTGCACAAACGATGCTTCCTTGTGCGGCGGACAGCATTCTTATTGGGTATACAAGCCAAGAAATGAGAGATGTGAAAGAAAATCAAGAAATTATATGGGCTAATTTTGTCCAAAATAATTTACTTTACGAAACGAGTCATTTTACCAAGCAAAAATTTATAGGGGAAAGACCTAAAATAGCAGAAATGGGAGAAAAATGCCCTGGGAGAATTGCAGAATGGATAGGTTGGGAAATAATAAATGCGTATTCTCATACTGCAACATTAAGTCCTCCTGATGTTATGAAAGAAACAAACGCAAAAAAAATACTTACTCTTTCCAAGTACCAACCTGAAGATAAATAAGTAGTATCTACAAGAACCCCTATAAAACCCTGATTAGTAAATGGATTCAATATTTTTAATGGCCGAATCTATTATATTTTTGTATATAATAGATTTTGTGTATAATAGATAAAAAGTTTAAGATTCAATTATAAAATAAAAGCTATGTAACAAATATTTGAAGCAACGGGGTAGTTTTAGATACAATAGAGATTCGGAAGCCCCAAAAAATTCACTAAAATTGAAACAACATAGATTTATTATACAAAACCAAATACCAACCTTATCAAACGGAAAATTTATATAATACTAAATTTATAATGTAATATGAACACAGAAACAAGTTCTTTGTACCATTTTTTGGAAAACATGTCTGTTGAGAATATTTTATTTCACATAAATAATGAGGACAAAAAAGTTGCTATTGCTGTAGAAAAATCATTAGATTCTATTGGAAAATTAGTAAAAGCGATCCTTCCACAGATGAAAAAAGGCGGGAGGGTTTTTTACATAGGAGCGGGAACAAGTGGCAGATTAGGGATTTTAGATGCTTCGGAATGCCCACCTACTTATGGGGTTTCATCGGATGTATTTATAGGTATTATAGCAGGAGGAGATACTGCTATCAGAACTTCCGTAGAACATGCTGAAGATGACCAAAAACAAGGATGGGAAGATATCAGCTTCTTTCAACCAAAAAAAGAGGATACGGTCATCGGTATAGCCGCTTCGGGGAAAACTCCTTACGTATTAGGGACTATTCAGCAAGCAAAAAAACACGGTCTCGTTACGGGATGTATCACATGCAACGAAAATACCCCATTAGCAAAGGCATGCGATTTTCCTATAGAGGCATTAGTAGGTCCTGAATTTGTTACGGGAAGTACTCGTATGAAATCCGGAACAGCTCAAAAACTTATCCTCAATATGATAAGCACTTCTTTGATGATACAATCAGGACACGTGAAAGGAAATAAAATGATAGATATGAAACCTACCAATGATAAACTGCGTCATCGGGCTGTAACCATAATAATGGAAGAACTAAAAATAGGAAATATGGAAGCGGCTGAGCTCTTAAATATTTATAAGACAGTAAGACAAGCCATTCAAAATTATAAAAAATAGAGAATATAAAGAATGGATAAAAAATTTGTCATAGATTTCGATAGCACATTTACACGGGTAGAAGGATTGGACTTACTCTGTGAAATATCTTTGAAAGAGAACCCCGAAAGAAATACCATAGTAGATAAAATACAAGAAATCACTCAGAAGGGGATGAACGGAGACATTGACTTTAAGAGCTCTTTACAGCAGAGAATAGCCCTTTTAAAAGCAGGAAAAAAAGATATTACAGAACTCATACATATGTTGAAAAAACAAGTTACGAAATCTATAGCCCGTAATAAAAGTTTTTTTGAATGCTATACAGAGAGCATCTATATTATTTCTAATGGGTTTAAAGAGTTTATAATCCCTGTGGTAAAGGATTATTATATCAAGCCAAGTCATGTATTTGCGAATGAATTTATATTTGATGCAAATGAGCAAATAATAGGGTTTAATACCAATAATATTCTTTCACAAAATGGGGGGAAGCCATTACAAATAAAAGAATTAGGACTGAAAGGGGATATATATGTAATAGGTGATGGGTACAATGATTATGAAATGAAAGCATCGGGCTTTGCTACTAAATTTTTTGCATTCACAGAGAACGTTTCCCGAGAGAAAGTATTAGAAAAAGCAGATTATATAACCCCATCTTTTGATGATTTTTTATACATAAATAAAATGAATACCATTACATCGTATCCAAAAAATAGAATAAAAGTACTCTTGTTAGAGAATATTCATCCCAAGGCGGCAGAAATTTTTAAGAATGAAGGGTATACCGTTGAGACGTATCCTGCGGGCTTAGAAGAAAACGAATTAAAAGAGAAAATAAAAGATATATCCATTCTCTGTATCCGTTCCAAAACACAAGTAACGAAAGAAGTGTTAGAAAACGCTTCTCGTCTTATATCTATTGGGGCTTTTTGCATAGGAACGAATCAAATAGATGGAGAATATGCAATGAAAAAAGGAGTTCTCGTCTTTAATGCCCCATTTAGTAATACACGCTCTGTGGTAGAGCTGGCAATAGGCGAAATTATTATGCTGATGAGAAACATACCTGATAAAATACTCCAAATGCACCAAGGGAAATGGAATAAATCCGCAGGAAATAGCTTTGAAGTACGAGGAAAAATACTTGGAATAATTGGCTATGGAAATATTGGATCACAATTATCTGTTCTCGCAGAAGCAATAGGAATGAAGGTCTGCTTCTTTGATACAGAAGAAAAATTAGCAATAGGAAATGCCCTCAGATGCAACTCTCTGGATACTCTCCTCTCTCTCGCCGATGTCATTACCATTCACGTAGATGGAAGAAAATCAAATAAAAACATTATTGGTAAGAAAGAATTTGAAAAAATGAAAAACGGGGTCATATTTTTAAATCTCAGCAGAGGACACGTAGTAGATATAGATTCTTTGCGAGAAAACATTCTTCATAAAAAAATAGCAGGAGCGGCAATAGATGTTTTCCCTTATGAACCCATCAGCAATGAAGAAGAATTTATAAATGAACTGCGAGGGCTTCCTAATACAATACTTACTCCCCATATAGGGGGTAGCACTTTGGAAGCACAAGAAAATATCGGCTCTTTCGTCCCTAACAGAATCATGGATTACATAAACACAGGGTCTACGAGCGGGGCGGTCAATTTCCCAACGGTTTCCCTCCCACATTTTGAAAACGCCCATAGATTCTTACATATCCATTCGAATATTCCCGGTATTATGGCAAAAATCAACAATATATTCAGCAAACATGCTATAAATATAGTAGGACAATACCTGAAAACAAACGCAGAAATAGGATATGTCATCACGGACATTAACAAAGATTACAACCCTGATATACTCAAAGAATTGAAAAGCATTCAAGGAACTATTCGTTTTCGATGCTTGTACTAAAATGTAAAATATGTTTCAAATTGTTCTACCATAAAAATAAAAAAATGCTCAAAAAAAGATGTAAATGGTGTGAGGGATACTTTGAAGAATACGTCCGCTACCACGATGAAGAATGGGGGGTTCCTGTACATGATGATAGAAAACATTTTGAGTTTCTTATTTTAGAAGCCGCTCAAGCAGGACTCAGCTGGAGCACCATTCTGAAAAAAAGAAAAGGATATAAAAATGCTTTTGAAAACTTTGACCCTCAAAAAGTAGCCCTCTTCACAGAAGAAAAAGTTTTGGAACTGCTACAAAACACCGAAATCATCAGAAATAGATTGAAAATACAGTCATCTATAAGCAATGCAAGAGAATTTCTAAACATTCAAGAGAAATTTGGAAGCTTCGATGCCTATTTTTGGAGCTTTGTAAACGGAAAAACTATCCATAACCAATGGAAAGACCACAGCCAATGCCCATCTACCTCTTCGGTCTCAGATACCATCAGTAAAGACCTCAAAAAAAGAGGATTCAAATTTGTAGGAAGCACCGTAATATACGCACACTTACAAGCAGCCGGATTGATAAACGACCACTTAATAGACTGCTTCCGCTATGAAGAAATAAAACAATTCAGTAACGTATAAATATAGATAAACAAAAAATGAAATACTGGCTTATCAAAACAGAACCCGAAACCTTTTCGTGGGATACATTTGTGAATATGAAAGGAGATATGTGGGATGGGGTAAGAAACTATCAGGCAAGAAATAACTTAAAAGCAATGAAAGTCGGGGATTTGGCTTTTTTTTATCACAGCGGAAACGAGAAATCTATTGTAGGAATAGCCAAAGTGGTCAAAGAATTTTACCCTGACCCTACCAATCTAAACCCAAAAGAAGACTGGGTGGTAGTAGATTTTATCCCTCAAAGAAAACTTTTACGACCTATATCTTTAGAAGAAATTAAAAAAAACACTCATCTCTCTCAGATGCCCCTCACAAAAGTTCCTCGTCTTTCTGTACAACCAGTTACCCAAGAAGAATTTCAAATAATAGAAAATTTGGAAAAACAAAGTTGACCCCACCCCGAAAAGTTCTTTTCACAAAAACCTCAACGTTTAAAACTATATGACTTATGAGAACATAAAAATAAAATAAACTTCAATACATAGAATTGGTGCAATAAAATATTCGTTTTTTTACATTTTTAATTCACAACGGTTTCACTTTTGTGTGATAGATATTGTAAAATCATAAAAATATAATACTTTGCAGAAATCATATATATTATTTTTACTTTTCTTACAATGAAACAATCGGAAATCAAATTAAAGATACTACTAGACGAGAAAAAAGTTCCGCAGAGGATATTTTGGGAGGCAGATGATAAAGATAATAATGCTTTGGAAGAAACACCCGCAATGTCTCTTGCATTATGGGATGATACCCACAAAAACACTCTCCAAATAAATCTATGGACAGACAAAATGCCTGCTGATGATTTAAAAAGATTCTATGCCACCTGCATAAAAGGTATGGCACAAAGCATTCTTACTGCAACAGGAGATGAAACTATATCTCAAGAGATGGAAAACTTCTCAGAAAAAATACTATTATTAATAGATCATCAAAAATAAATATATGAAAACATATCTATTCGCTTCCCTGTTAGGGATACTATTCGTGGGGCATAACCTTGTCTTTGCTCAAAAAAGAATGTTAGAGCATGAGGACGTTGCAAAATGGAATACCATAAAAGAAGAACAAATATCCCCTGATGGCAAATGGGTGTACTATGTATTTGGGTGTGATGATGGAGATAATACCTTGATTCTACGAGATATTGCTACCAAAAAAGAAAAAAAAATCTTGTTTATCGCAAGCCCTACCTTTACTTACAATTCGCAATATCTCATTGCTCTCAAAAAATTCCCTTTAGATTCTGTAAGAGCATACAAAAGAAGAAAGAAAAAAATAGAAGATATACCAAAAGATTCCTTGATTGTATACGAATTAGAGACAGAAAAAATGTTTACAATAGGAAATATAAGACAATATAAAGTTCCTCATAAAGACGGAGAGTGGCTCGCCGCCCTCTTAGAAAAAGATGCAAAACAAACCGAAGATACTGCCCAATCATCAAAAAAAAATAAAAAAAAGCAGAGTAACAAAAACGGATATTCTTTAAAAATAATTCGTCTTAGAGACAAAAAAGAACTTTCTCTGCCCTTTGTAAAAGAATATACATTCAGCGAGAATGGTAGTAGATTACTTTTTCAAACAACGGGAGATAATAAAGATTTTTTTAATGGAGTATATACTCTTGATAAGACAACCATGAATCCACAATCATTGGTGAGAAATTATTGGCATTTCAAAAATCTTTCACTTTCTAAAAACGGCGAAAAAGCTACCTTTCTTGTAGAAAAAGATACTCATTCTCGATCACAGATTCATATTCACGATGTCTTTTTTTGGAAAAAAAACAGGGACAGTGCTTCAGTTCTCATCTCCTCAAACGACCCTGCTCTTCCTTATAAACACAACATTTCAGATAACTATACTCCATTTTTTTCTGATAATGAAGAAAAACTCTTTTTTGGGATAGCTCCCGAACCCTTTCGGACAGATACATCTCTTTTACCCGAAGAAACTCCCAATGTAGATATATGGCATTATGGAGAGGGTATGCTCTATTCCCAACAAAAAGTGAATGCGGAAAAAGAAAAAAAAAAAACGTATTTAGCAGAATACGACCTCAACAAAAAAACTATTTTTGTGATGGGAGAAAAAGATATTCCTGAAATTATTCTTTCCACCATCGGCGAACAACAATATGCTTTAGGAATATCTTCTGATGCTTATGAGCATTCCGCTATGTATGAAGGATATCCTACCTATAAAGATATCTATGTACTAGAACGGGAAACAAAAACAAAAAAAATGATTGCTTCTAAGATAAAAACAAGCCCTTCTGTTTCGCCTTATGGAAGATACGCCTACTGGTTTAGCCATACAGACACGGCTTGGTTTTCTTATAGTTTTAGCAAACAAAAAACCTTTCAACTGACCAATGGGAAGTTATTCGCAGATGAAGAGAATGATATGCCTGATTATCCGGCTGAATATGGAATTGCGGGATGGGGTGAAAAAGATACCTTTGTCTATATATATGATAGATATGACATTTGGAAAATAAACCCTGTAAATCCACAAGAAAAAATACGTATTACATCCGGAAGGAACAATAAAACATCGCATAGATATATACAAATAAATACGGAAGAACATTTTATATATTCCCAAAAACCAATGTATTTGAAAACGGTTCAAGAAACATCTAAAAGGCATGGGATAGCGATAGTAAAGACAGATGGAACGAATTTTCAACAAATGATAGAGGAAGATAAAGTAATCCGTTTCAAAAAAAAATCTCTCTCTGCGGATAAATGGATTTACACAAAAGAAAATTTTCAAGAATATCCCGACCTTTTGATAACCGATAATAGCTTTTCAAAGAGTGAGAAAATAACAGAAATAAATCCTCAAAAGAAAGATTTTTTTTGGGGAACAGAAGAGATAGTATCTTGGACTTCTTTAGATGGCATACAGTTACAAGGACTTTTATATAAACCCGAGAACTTTGACGTTAAAAAAAAATATCCTATTATAGTTTATTTTTATGAAAGAGAATCAGACAAATTCCACACTCACTATACTCCTACTTTTGGAAGATCTTCCATTAATGTAACTTTTTATACATCAAGAGGGTATATAGTTTTTATTCCTGATATATCCTATAAAATAGGATATCCAGGAGAAAGTGCCTACAATGCTATTTTACCCGGTATAATGGCGTTATTAGAAAAAGGTTTTGTAGATAAAGAAAATATTGGAGTTCAGGGGCATAGTTGGGGTGGGTATCAGGTAGCATATTTGGTTACAAGAACAAATATATTTAAGGCAGCAGAAGCTGGTGCCCCTGTGGTAAATATGTTTAGTGCTTATGGCGGTATCCGTTGGGAAACGGGATTGAACAGGGCATTTCAATATGAGCATACACAAAGTAGAATAGGAGGTAGCGTATGGCAATTCCCCCTCAGGTTTTTAGAAAATTCTCCTCTCTTTTGGTTAGAAAAAATCCAAACTCCTCTTCTAATTCTTCATAATGATGCTGATGGACACGTACCTTGGTACCAAGGAATAGAACTTTTTATAGGATTAAGAAGACTACAAAAACCTGCATGGCTTCTGAACTATAATAATCAACCACATTGGCCCATCACTTATCCTAATAGGAGAGATTGGCAAACTCGTATGCAACAATACTTTGATTACTACCTCAAAAATCAAGCGCCACCCGATTGGATAATACGCGGAACTCCTGCGGTAGAAAAAAATACTATTCCTAAAAAATAAGGCATTATCCTCATTATTATTCTATGAAAAACAAAAGATATGTTGAGAGAAAAGTGTTTTTTTTAATGCTCATTATTTTTTTATGCAGCAGTGGATGTAATTCTTTTCCAAAAAGCCACTATAATAAAAAAACAATAAAAAAAGGGAAACCAATACCATGCCCCAAAAAGGACTGTTAATATCTCACGTAATGCGTTTCCGTAAAAAAAATATTGAGCACCAAAAATGAGTAAGACACATCAATCCTCTGTATCGTAAAGCGGTTTAAATTTTTTAAACCCTACTACATCATCATCGTCATCATCTGTATCACCCTTATCGTAATACTTTTTTTCATCATCTTTTTCTATTTCTATTGGAATATGTATGTCTTGTAAGTATTCACGTTCAATGCTACTCACTCCTGAATGGTTATCATAGTCATGTTCATGGGGAGATGAAAACTCATCATGCTCTTCTGTTTTTTTATCTTTTGCCTCGTTTGGATTTACTTTTACGATGTAGTAAGTATCTTCTGTTTCTAAAGGCACACCAAAATAAGGTTCGTTGCTACTATTTTTTAATCTTATTGTATGTCCGATAAAACCGTTCGGATATCTCTCTTCCAATAAATTTTTGAGATGATGACTTAGCTTTTCATAACTTTTAATGATTCTTTTTTTACTCATTTTTCCCTGAATATGTTTTTAGTAATTAAAAATAGAAATTATATTAGCAAATATTTTTATGCAAAAGTATTTAAAAAAAGATAATTTTAATCTTTTATGTCATTATTCTTTCTTTTTACCATTATTTATATTAAAGGGAAGTTCTAAAAATTAAATATTTGAACATCATATAAATATATGTACTTTTTAACAAA
>JASGCU010000020.1 GCA_030053935.1 Chitinophagaceae bacterium | reverse complement strand
TCAATAGAAATAAAAATAGCACCGTCATCGCTTAAAAGTTTGTGCAATAAAACCAGACGTGGGTACATCATGCAGAGCCATTTATCGTGTCGTGTAAGGTCTTCGCCTTGTTTGCCTACTACTTCGCCCAACCATTTTTTAATTTTCGGGTGGTTTACATTGTCGTTGTAAACCCAATTTTCGTTTCCTGTATTATAAGGTGGGTCAATGTAGATACATTTAATTTTTCCTTCGTATTCGGGTAATAAACTTTTAAGGGCTTCTAAATTATCTCCGTGAATTATTTTATTTCCGCTATTTGTCGGATTTTCTTGTTTTCCTAATTCAGCCGAAAACCTATATTTATGTTCCAAAATTCTATATGGAACATCTTGATGGTGATTAATAACTTTTTCTTTTCCTATCCAATTGAGTGTTGGCATATTTTGATTATAGGTGGGTTCTCACAATTCATTTTTATTTCTCCATGGTAAAGAATATCCGTACTCTTTCCATGTTTTTGACACTACAGACAAAGGTATATATTTTTCTGATAATATATATTTTTTTATTTTCATCAAAATTATATACAATTAAGGGGATTGTTAAATATAGATAGATTTTTTAAAAAAAATTTATATCTGTGAAAAAATAAAAATATTTTTTTAATCTCTATTTAACACTCTCTATTTTTATTAAAAAACCACTAACTGTCTTTTAGTACATTTTCTATCTTATCCCAATCTATAATCTCACTTGAGATAAAACATCTTTTTTATTCTTACGATGAAATAGCAATAGACCTGCAAACATTCGTTGTTTTGTATGTATTCTCATAATTATTTATTTTTATTGTATATAATGAGTCATTTTGATAGAAATAAGTAGATTTTTATTAATTTAGTTTCGCAACGGTCTTTCTACCTAAAAATAGCAAAAGGATTTTTATTATACCTTATATTAATACATTTCTGTATGAATTCATTTCATAATTGTTTTTCAAAAAGCAAACGAAAAATCTTCCTTCCAAAAATAATACTGTATCTAAAACGAATATCTGTATTTATTTTTTTCTCACATCTATTCTATATCATAATCCTCAAATGGTTTTTTCCTCCTATTACTCTCATTCAATTAGGAAGTCATATGGACGAATATGGATTTAAAAAAAAGTATGTTCCTTGGAATAATATATCTCAAAATGCAAAATTGGGTGTTATAGCTTCTGAGGATCAACTCTTTTTAGAACATTATGGATTTGATTGGAATAAGATACTAGATGCTATAGAACATAACCAGAAAAAACCTCATAAAATTCGTGGTGCTTCTACTATATCACAACAAGTAGCCAAAAATGTATTTCTTTGGAAAGGACGTAGTTGGATAAGAAAAGGATTAGAAACCTATTTTACTGCTATGATTGAAATTTTTTGGGGAAAGAAACGAATATTAGAAGTGTATTTAAATGTTTCTGAAATGGGAAAAGGCATTTTTGGAATAGAGGCAGCATCTATTTTTTATTTTCATAAAAGTGCTAAAAATCTAACAAAAGAAGAAGCGGCTACTATTATTGCATGCCTACCTAATCCTAAAAAATACTACAAACTTCTCCAATATCCTTTTATGGTAAAAAGAAAACAACAAATACTCACCCAAATGTATCATATACAAAACAATATTCTTGTAAAAAAATTTATAGAAAATACAAATAACCATTAAAAATATTTTTTTTATTCTCTTTTTATTGCATTTTATAAGGTAATTTTTAGAATGAATAAAAAATAACTATCTTGCGTTAAAAAATTATTTTTATTCATAATTATTATTTAAATACTAAAAATGCTAATAATAGAAGTTAAAGCAGGGGAACCAATAGATAAAGCTCTTAAAAAATTTAAGAAGAAGTTTGAAAAAGTAGGAATATTAAGACAACTAAGAAAAAGAGTAGCGTATGAAAAATCATCTGTAAGAAGAAGAAATGAGATTATTAGAGCTGTTTATAGACAACAAGAATCGTTAAAAGCAAAAGATACGCAAAAATAATTTTGTCCATTTAAAGAGTTGTCTTTTTAATCGCACATTGATTTAACCGATACGACTGATTTTTAATGAGTACATCAGTAGCATCAGTTAAATGAGTGTGCTATTTTATTTTTTTACACATAGAATATGATTTTTGAAACAATACAACATCAACATCTCTCATTTTATAAATACTCTCAAAACAATAAACCCATTGGAGTTATTGTTTTTATCTTTTATTCTGAATACAATAATCCTTTTGAATATACTATAGATCGTTTTCTCAAACAAAATTATATTTGTTATACATGGAATATAAACAATGTAACCCAACCTTATATAATATCTTTGGAATGCCTCTTACAATACATACGATTAGAGTTTTTAGATATTCCAATATTTTCTTACTCGTTCCATATCTGTAATATAATCATTGCCGACTTTCTTATATCTGGTAATATCCGAGAAATACATTCTTGTATTTTTGAGAACACACATATTTCTTTTAAAACACTGACAAAAATGCAATTTCTCTTTTACAAATCCCTTTCTCTTTCCATACCCTCTTATCGTATCTCAAAACCTTTTCCGCATTCGGATATTACAAACATATCCATATTTTCTTTTTTTTATTTTATCAGTAAAACGCCCATTCTCCAGAAAATCAATCTGATACATACTCCCATTTTATCGGTAGATGAAAAAAATAACAGAACAGAACTACAAAACTCTATAGAAATATGGATAAAAAATAAAATAAAACAAAAAGAATAACTGGAAAAACGTCATTTTGTCAGTATACACCCTATGGCAAAACAATTGTTTCATATCTATTTTAATAGGTATAAATCTTAAATTTACAAATACTCAAAAGCATATCATTATATGGATAAAAAACACTTAAAAGAAGAAGAAAATTTAGAAAACAAAGAAGATACTCCCGATACAGAAGAAAAAAAAGATGGAGAAACAGAAATGCTTAAAAAAGAATTGCAGGAAATAAAAGATAAATATATACGTCTGTATTCCGAGTTTGACAACTTTAAAAGAAGAACCGCAAAAGAACGTATAGAAACCATAAAAACCGCATCAGAATCTGTATTAAAAGCCATTTTGCCAGTAGTAGATGATTTTGAAAGGTCTTTCAAAGCAATAGAAGGAAAAACAATAGATACTACCCTCAAAGAAGGAACAGAACTTATCTATAATAAACTGATAAAAGTTTTAGAACAAAATGGAGTAAAATCAATGGATACCAAAATAAAAGAAGATTTTGATCCCGAAAAACACGAAGCTATAACCCAAATATCTGTCACCGACAGCCATTTGAAGGGAAAAATTGTAGATGTATTAGAAAAAGGGTATTACATTCAGGACAAAGTAATACGATTCTCCAAAGTTATAACAGGAACATAAAATATGGCAAATAAAAGAGATTATTACGAAGTATTAGGAGTGTCTCGTAGTGCCACTCCCGATGAACTCAAGAAAGCATATAGAAAGCTCGCTATTCAATACCATCCAGATAAAAACCCAGGAAATAAAGAAGCAGAAGAAAAATTCAAAGAAGCAGCGGAAGCATACGAAGTTCTAACCGACCCCAATAAAAAATCAAAGTATGACACTTATGGACATCAAGCTGTGTATGGCGATGGGGGTGGATTTGGCGGTGGTGGAGGTTTTTCAGGCATGAATATGGATGATATCTTTGAACAGTTCAGTGATATCTTTGGAGGAATGGGAGGAAGGCAATCTTCCCGACCTTCTAGTGGAATGAAAGGTTCTAATTTGAGAATTACACTCAAACTTACCTTAGAAGAAATTGCACAGGGTATTGAAAAAAAAATTAAAATAACGCGTATGGTAGCAGTAAATGGGCTTCAGTTTTCTACTTGTAAAGTATGCAAAGGCACAGGAAAAATTAGGAAAGCAGTAAATACAATGCTCGGTCAAATGGTGACAGAAACCCACTGTCAAAATTGTCAAGGAGCCGGTAAAAAATTAGAAAATGTTCCCCCAGGAGTAGAAAAAAACGGATTAAAAGCACAAGAAGAAGTTATAACTCTCAATATACCCGGCGGCGTAACCGAAGGAATGCAACTATCACACCAGGGGAAAGGAAATGACGCTCCCGCAGGAATGGGAATCCCCGGAGACCTCATAATAGCTATAGAAGAAGTCCCCCACGATACACTCAAGAGACAAAATACAGATATTTATTATGAATTACATATTAATTTTGCCGATGCTGTATTAGGAACAAGTGTAGAAATACCTACCATAGAAGGAAATGTGAGAATAAAAATAGAACAAGGAACCCAAAGTGGAAAACTTTTACGACTTAAAAGCAAAGGTATTCCTGATTTAAATGACAGAAGATACAGAGGAGACCAAATAATAGTAGTAAGTGTATGGACCCCCCTATTTCTTACAAAAGAAGAAAAAGAAATGGTGGAAAAATTGCAAAAATCTCCAAACTTCCGCCCCAATGTTTCCAAGTCAGATAAAAATTTCTTTGATAGAATAAAAGATATATGGAAAAATTAAATAATAACTTCGGCATAAACAAAGAAACACAAGAATATAATCAATTATTAGATGAACACGAAGTAAATATTTGTAATCAATTAGCATATATTATAAACAAGTATCTAAAAAATAACGAAAATAAAATTTGGCATTCGCATCCTGTTTGGTTTTTAGATGGTAATCCGATAGTCGGGTATAGCAAAGAAAAAAAAGGAATCCGACTTATGTTTTGGAGTGGAGCAGATTTTGAAGAAAAAAAATTACATGTAAGAGATGGAAAATTTAAAGATGCTTCTATATTTTATAATTCTGTAACAGAAATTAATGAAGCAGATTTAAAACTGTGGCTTGAAAAATCAGAGAAAATCCAATGGGATTACAAAAATTTAATAAAACGAAGAGGAAAGTTAGAGCGAATACAAGCAAATAATTAGAGATTTTTCATTACTATAAGTACATGTAACTATATAGATATTATAAAATTGTTGAAAAAAAATAATTGATTTAAAACCTACAAACCTAATCATCCGATTATACAAAATATAATAAATATTTACATTTAAATGAGATAATTTTTTTATCTAAATTTTTCGTTTTCAAAATATATTTTTAATTACATAATATACTTTATATAAGCATTGAGTCCTATCCGAAAAGTTATTTTTACAAAAATATTTAGATTAAAACCTATTGATAATCAAATAGTTACAAAGCTATAAATATATCACAAGTGAATTTCGGAATATACTCGATATTTTTTATTAAAATGTAACTACTGTACTTTTTTATATTTTGTTTTTTTTATTCTCTTTACAAAAGAAAAAAGCATTTTCTCATTCTCAATGAACCATAGAGAAAAAATAGGATCCTTTCTGTATAGATACATTTGCTATTTGTTGCCTCATCAGTATGGTATTTATAGGGTTGGTTTTAGTAAATCTTTTGAGACCTAATAAGAGAACTTTATTTTCATCTCCTTTTGTGAAAGCATTGATAGATTCTCTCCCTGCCTTTTCTATTTTTTCTACGGCAGAATTAAGATATACTTTTGCGACGAATTGTTCTATTTGAGAAGCACTATTCCCTTTTGTGTTTGTAATTTTTTCTACTCGTAAGAGAGTGGATTCTGCTACGTATACTTCCGTCATCATATCGGCTATATTCATCAATATTTCCTGTTCTTTTTCTATATTTGTAGTGAAAGTTTGTGCGGCTTTCCCTGCTACCATAAGAACTGCTTTTTTGAGATTTTTGATAATTTCTTTTTCTTCTGCAAAAGGTATGGAAAGATCTAAAGAAGAGAATTGTGGAACAGATGTAATTTCTTTTGCTACGTCCATAGCGGCGGTAAAGAGGTCTATATCTCCTTTGAGAGATCTTTTAAGTACCATTCCTACAGCAAGCATTCGGTTGATTTCATTTGTTCCTTCGTAGATACGTGATATTCGAGCATCTCTATATGCTCTTGCCATGGGGGCTTCTTCAGAAAAACCCATTCCACCATATATTTGAACTCCCTCATCTACTATAAAATCAAGAACTTCTGATGCATGGACTTTTGTGAGAGAGCATTCTATAGCAAATTGTTCTACTCCTTTGAGTTTTGCTTGTGTTTCGTCCAAACCTTCTTGTATAAGAGAGTTTATTTTATCTTCTATGTTTTGCCCTGCTCTATAAATAGCAGATTCTGTAGCAAAAATTTTTATGGTCATTTCAGCAATTTTATGCTTTATAGCCCCAAAAGTATTGAGAGGAACACCGAATTGTTTTCTTTCTGTGGAATATTTAATGGATTTTGTAATGACTTCTTTACATCCTCCAATAACTCCAGCTGCAAGCTTTATACGTCCGATATTGAGTATATTTACTGCTATTTTAAATCCATTTTCTCTTTCGGATAGCATATTTTCTATAGGAACTTTGCAGTCGTTAAAAAATATTTGTCTGGTAGAGGAACCTTTTATGCCTAGTTTTTTTTCTTCTTCATTCATAGTTATTCCAGCAAATTTTTTTTCTACGATGAAAGCGGTAAGGTTTTTATCAGAATCTATTTTTGCGAATACAATGAGTATATCAGCAAATCCTCCATTTGTTATCCACATTTTTTGTCCTGTAATAGAATAAAATTTTCCATCGGGGGTAAGAGTCGCTTTTGTTTTTCCTGAATTAGCATCAGAACCGGAATCTGGTTCTGTAAGACAATAGCATGCTTTGAGTTTTCCACTTATTATACCAGGAATATATTTTTTCTTTTGTTGTTCATTTCCGTAGTAAAGAATAGGAAGAGTTCCTATTCCTGTATGTGCTCCATAAGTAGTAGCAAAAGATCCAGCTATTCCTATAACATCAGCCATAAGCATACCTGTATTAAAGCTCATTCCCAATCCTCCGTATTCTTCGGGAGCTGATACACCTAATAATCCTAATTCTCCTGCTTTTTCTACTATACTTTCCATAACACCTGGCTCTTGTTTTTCTATTTTTTCTGTGATAGGCAGAATCTCCTTTTTAATAAAGGTGTAACACGCTTGAGCCATCATCTTTTGTTCTTCTGTAAATTCTTCGGGTATAAATATATCCTCTGCTTTGGTTTCTTTTACTAAAAACTCCCCTCCGTTAATTGCTTTTATTTTTGTTACTTCCATAAAATTGGTAATTTTAGTTTAAATAGTTCTTTTTATTGTATGAATTTCAATACTTTGTATAATATCTCCTACCAAAACATCTTGATAATTTTTTATACTGAGACCGCATTCGTAACCATTTTTTACTTCCCCTACATCGTCTTTAAATCTTTTGAGTTGGAATATATCACCAGTATGTATTATTTTGTTGTCCCTTATGAGTTTTACTTTATTATTTCGTTTTATATATCCATCTAACACGGAGCATCCTGCAATGTTTCCTAATTTACTATTTTTAAAAATTTCTTTTACCTCTATAGTTCCTACGATTATTTCTTTATATTCTGGTTCTAAAAGATTGGATATTTGTTGTTTTACATCATCAATTGCGTGGTATATAACATTGTGATTTTTAATTTCTATGGATTCCTTTTCCGCAATAGATTTTGCTTTCACCGAAGTTTTTGTATGAAATGCTATTATGATTCCTTCTGAAATAAGTGCAGTGTTAACATCAGATTCTGTTACTTCTCCTATTGCTTTGTGTATGATATTTACTTTTACCTCTGGTTGAGATAGTTTTAAGAAAGAATCAGATAAGGCTTCTATACTTCCTTCTGTGTCTGCTTTTATAATAATATTAAGTTCTTTGAATTTTCCTCTATTTGTTCTTTGAGAAAATTCTTCGAAAGTAATATGTTTTTTTGTTCTCAGTTCTTGTTCTCGTTTGATTTTCAATTTTTTATGAGCAATTTCTTTTGCTATTTTTTCACTTTCCATTACTTTAAATATGTCTCCTGCATGCGGGCTACCATTGAGCCCTATTATTTTTACAGGGGATGAAGCACCTGCTTCTGTTATAGAATTTCCAAATGGGTCAAACATGTTTTTTATTTTTCCGGAACAATGTCCTGCTAATATAATATCACCTTTTCGTAATATCCCATTTTCTACTATCAGTACGGTTACATATCCCTTTCCTTTATCCAAATAAGATTCTATAATAGTTCCATTTGCTCTGGCCTTAGGATTCCATTTGAGTTCTAATAAAGATGCTTCTATGAGAATTTTTTCTAATAGTTCGTCTATACCTTGTCCTAATTTAGCGGATATGTTTTGGCATTGGTATTTTCCACCCCAATCTTCTACTAATATGTTCATTTGGGCTAGTTGTTCTTTTATTTTTTCTACAAATAGGAGTCCTTTATCTATTTTATTAAAGGCAAAAATTATGGGGACATTTTGTTCTTGTGCTTGTTTTATTGCTTCTTTTGTCATAGGTTTCACTTCTTCGTCTACGGCAATAACTATGATAGCTATATCGGTAATTTTAGCACCGCGAGACCTCATTGCTGTAAATGCTTCGTGTCCTGGTGTATCTAAAAAGGTAATATTTTCTCCGTTCTTTGTTACTACGTTGTATGCACCTATATGTTGAGTTATTCTACCAGATTCTGTAGAAACTACTTTGGTATTTCTGATGTAATCCAAAAGAGAGGTTTTTCCGTGGTCTACGTGTCCCATAACAATAACTATGGGAGACCTTGGTATCATATTGTCGGTATCGTTTTCTTCTTCGGTTACGGTACCCTCATTGTGTTTTTCATCTTCTATAAATTTTACTTCAAATCCAAATTCATCTGCTATAATGGTTATAGTATCGGCATCTAATCTTTGGTTTATGCTTATGATTTTTCCTAAGCTCATACACTTAGAAATAAATTCATTTACAGAAATATCCATCAAAAGAGAAAGTTCATTGGCAGATATGTACTCTGTAATTTTTAATATTTTTAGTTCTTTTTGCTCTTGTAAGAATTTTTCTTTTTCTTCTTCTGCTATATTTTGTCTTTTATCTTTTCTATATTTAGCTCTATTTTGGATAATTTTTTTATTGGAAATATCTATATTTTTTTGATTTTTTTTTTCAAAAAGAGTACTTTTTGTATCTACTGAATCATGTTTTTTGTATTTAAGTTCTGTTGTTTTAGGAGGTGGTGGTGAAGTTTCTTCTTTGTTTTTTTTTATAATTGGGACAGGAAGTGGTTTTGTGTAATTGAGTTTATTGTTTTTGTTTGTGTCTAAATTTGCTTTATTTAATAGATAATTATCTTTTGTAGATATTCGTTTTACGGGGGGGATGAGGGTTGTTTGATTATTTTCTTTTATAGTAACATTATCTTTTTTTATTATTGGTGGATTATTGTTTTTGGAATAATTTTCTAAAAAAGGATTTTTATTTTCCTGTGTACTTTTATTATGAGTATCTTTGTCTTTTGTATGTATATATTCGCGTGTATTTTTTATAACGACTATCCGAGGGCGTTTATGTTTTGAAGGATCATCTCTGTTCTCATTTTTTGTGGAATTGGGTTCTTTAGGGTTATTTTTTATAGTTTCATTTTCATTGTATTTTGGTGCTGTTTGTTTAAAGTATATTTCTTTAGTCTTGATTTGTTTTTTTTTCTCTGTTTCGTTCTTTTTTTCTTCTATGGAAATATTTTTTTGATGCTGTTTTATTTCTGTAGTTGGAATAATAGTATTTGTTTTTTGAAGCGTATATTCTTTTTTTATTTCGGGATTAATGAGTGATAATTTATTTGTTTCTGTTTCATTTTTTTCTATTTTTTTAGAAGATTCATCCAAACCAGTTAATTCTTTTTTGTCTTTCATTTTATATATGGAAGTTTGGAGTACGGGGTTTATTTTTTTTTGTCTGTGTATTCCTGTTATATCTATTTTTCCTATAATTTTTGAATTATCGGGAGTATGGGCAGGGATTCTTATTACTTCTATGTCAGGAGTAATGGGGGTATTCTTTTTCTCTGTGGTTTTATTTAAAGAATAATTGGTATCAAATGTGGTGTCCAATGTAGATGGGACATCCGTATTATTCTCTTTTTGATGAATAGTTTTTTCTTTGTTTTGATTGTTTGAAATAGTACCAAATTCTTTTGATAGTAATTCATAATGTTCTTGGGATATTTTTGTATTTAATCCTTTGTCTTGTACTGGGAGTTTTTTTTTATTTAAAAAATCTATGAGAATTTTATACTCTACATTCCATTCTTTGCTTAATTGGTACAGTATTTTAGTTTTGCTCTCGTTCATGTCTTCTCTTGTTTAGTTTATTATATGTCTTACCTATCTTTTCATTTTTGTTCGTTAAAACATTAAAAAAAATACTTTAAGTATTTGCAATATAACTTATTTTTTAAGTTTTATTTGTAACGATGTTGAATATTAATTCTATTCCGAAAAGTTTTTTTTATACACCTGTAATTTCGTAACTATTTGGTTACCAATAATTTTAAAACTCTATATTTCTGTAGAAACAACTTTTCAGAGTGGATGGGATCAATGGTAATTTAAAAAATTATAAATCAAAAAAAATACCCTGCGCTAGAGGGAGTTGTGTACTATAATTTACTGTGTTAGTTTGTCGTCGCATATAATATTTCCAAGAATCAGAACCAGATTCTCTTCCGCCTCCTGTTTCTTTTTCTCCTCCGAAAGCACCTCCTATTTCAGCACCAGATGTGCCAATATTTACATTTGCTATTCCACAATCGCTTCCTTTCACGGAAAGGAATAGTTCTGATTCTCTAACATTATCTGTAATAATTGCGGAAGAAAGTCCTTGCGGAACATTATTTTGTATTTCTATAGCTTGCTCTATAGTTTTGTATTTGATGAGATATAAGATGGGTGCAAAAGTTTCTTGTTTTACAATAGGATTTTCATTTGTCACCTCATAAACGGCAGGTTTTACATAACATCCCGATTCATATCCTTTTCCTGATAATACCCCTCCCTCCACAACATTTTTTCCTCCCATCTCAGATATTTTCTTAAGGGTATCTAAATATACGCGAACAGCGGCTGTATCTATCAAGGGACCTACGTGGTTTTTTTCATCTAATGGATTCCCTATTTTAATTTGCTGGTATGCCTTTACCAGTTTTGATTTTATTTCATCAAAAATGCTTTCATGAACAATGATTCTTCTAGTGGTAGTGCATCTTTGCCCTGCTGTTCCTATGGAACCAAAAATGGCACTTCTTATTGCTATGTCTAAATTTGCATGTTGTGAAATTATAAGAGCATTATTACCGCCTAATTCTAATAGTGTTCTTCCTAAACGTTTTGCTACTGTTTCTCCTACTTTTTTTCCCATTTTAGTAGATCCTGTAGCAGAAATAAGGGGTATTCTAGTGTCTTCGGACAAAAGTTCTCCTATTTGGTAATTTCCTATGATTAAGTTACTTATTCCTTCGGGAAGTTTATTTTTTTCAAAAATATGGGATACAATTTTTTGGCAAGCAATAGCGGTAATAGGTGTTTTTTCGGATGGTTTCCATACACACACATCTCCGCAAACCCATGCAAGCATAGTATTCCAACTCCATACAGCTACGGGAAAATTAAAAGCAGAGATAATACCAACTACTCCTAATGGATGCCATTGTTCGTACATTCGATGTAGAGGACGTTCTGATGGCATTGTGAGTCCGTATAGTTGTCTAGAAATACCTACTGCAAAATCGCATATATCTATCATTTCTTGTACTTCCCCTAATCCTTCTTGGTATGACTTTCCCATTTCGTAAGATACTAATTTACCTAGGTCTTCTTTATATTCTCGGAGAGAATTTCCTATTTGTCTTACTATTTCTCCTCTTTTAGGAGCGGGGGTTTGCCTCCATTCCTTGAAAGCAATAATGGATTGATGGACTACGGTGTTATAAATATCTTTTGAGGTATGTTCTACGGTAGAAATAAGGTTTCCATCTACGGGAGAAAAACTTTGTATCAAGTTTTTTTGTGTTTCTTCGGAGGATAGCCATGTGTTTCCAGTGGAAGATCCTTTGTTGACCTTACTTATTTGAAGTTTATCTAATGATTTTTGTATATCGTAGTGCTGCATTTTTTGGATTTATGTAATAGTGTGTCTGATAAATTATTGATTTGCTAATATGTCTAAACGTGCTTTTTCTTTTTTAGCGGTGCTTATTTCTGGGGAATCGGGAAATTTTTCTATAATACTTTCATAACATGAAGAGGCATAGGTATATTCTTTATTTAATTCGTACGCTAAAGCTGCTTTAGTATAATAAGTAGGGGAAAATGCTTGATTTGGTTTATATTCAGATGCTTTTTCATAATAGTTAGAAGCACTTGTGTAGTCACCTAATTCCATATAGCAATCTCCTATGAGAGCGTAAGTACGTGCTTGTATTAATATATCGTCACTTTCAAAGTTATCAAAATAAGTAATGGCATTAGAAAAATCTCTCATTTTCATATAACAAGCACCAGCATAAAAATAAGCTAATTTACCAGGTGCAGTGAAAGAATATTCATCGGCTATTTCTGAAAATCCCATATTGTTGCCATCCCCATTCAGTGCTTTTGCGATACTATCTGATTCAAAATAAAAAACCGCTTGTATCATATTTTTTTGAGCTTCTTTGGTTTCATCTTCTTGTAAGTAACGATAGTATAGAAATCCTCCTATAAAAACCGATATTATTACTAATATACCAATCCCATAATTTTGATTTTCATATATTTTATTTCCTATTTTTAAAAAATATTGTATTAGACCTTCTGATGTTTCTAGAACATTTTCTTCTTGTTTTTTTTTCTGACTTTTTTGCATTTTACTGTTGATTACTTTGTTATGTTTGTTATTTTAATACCTATACGTAGAATATTTTAGTATATAATTTTTTACACAAATTATATAATTTCTCTTATTTTTAAATGAATTGCTGTTCAATATACTTAAAATATGTTTTTTTTTTAAAATAATATGCTATATTATTTATTTTTTTTGTTTCAACATTTTTCTATCCAGTTTTTGATAATTGTTTTTCCATGCTCTGTAAAATATGATTCGGGATGAAATTGTACTCCTTTTACCCGAAGTGTTTTATGAGAAAGGGAAAGTATATTGTGATCACCGTCGGTAGAAGTAGGAATAACGCTTGTGGGTAACTGCATTGGATTCACTGTCCACGAATGGTAATGACACACATTCCATGTAAGAGGTAATTCCGAAAAAAGAGGATCGCTATGAGTTATATACAGTGGAGTATTTATCCCATGTAGTACTTCTTTCATTTGTAAAAGTTCTCCGCCAAAATTTTCTGCTATTGCTTGATGCCCCAAACAAACACCTAATATACTTTTGGTCTCACAGTATGTTTTTAGTAATTGTGTCATAATACCTGCTTCGCAGGGTAGGCCCGGTCCGGGGGAAAGTAATATTTTATCGTACTCTTCTATCTCTTCACATCGTATTTTATCATTTCTATAGACAGATACATATTCTTGTAAACCAAGTTCATAGAGTTTATAAACTAAATTATAGGTGAAGGAATCATAGTTATCTAAAACAAGTATTTTCATAAAAAGGATTTTTGATTCTTTAATAAAAAAAATTTCTATTAGCAAAAAAGAAAAAGTATCTGTATATAATATGTACTTTAATTGTTCACATTATGTGAGTTATGTGGTTATTGTTACAAGTTATTTTTTTGTAATTTTTATGTATATTTTTGTTTTTTACGTTAAAATGCTTGTGTATTTATTATTTTTTTTTTTGAAAATGGTTCTAAAATATGTTATTCATTCTTTATTTTTGTGCTGAAATTTCAGTTTTTGACTTGAAAGGGATGGTATTTGTTTTGTTTTTTGAGAGTGTTTAATTAAATATAGATAGGAATATTTTTTTGAATTTTGTTATAATATATGCTTTCGTTTAAAGCCCAAGCAATTCTTAAATGTATATTATCATAATAATTGGTAGTATTGTTAAGTAATATAAAATGTTCATTATTTAAGTGCAAAATTAATAGTTTTAAAGATTTCTCTACAATATTGTGCTTTTGAATAGCATTTACTTTTTTTAAATTTTGTTAGGTAATGTCTGATTCTGAACATTACATCTCACCACTGTAAAAGTTTCTACTTATGTTTTTTTTTGACTCCTTTGGAATTAATTTATAATAGCTTTTCCAATAATCAGTGCAAAATCCTTTGATATTCATTATTTTGAAGGTACCCATAATTTTTCATAAATCTTTGTAAATTAGTATCCACTGCAGACACTAAAATATTTATGTTATTTAATAATTATCTTCTCCGATTTCACAATCTCTCTTTTTTCTCCATATACTATTATAATATATTCTCCTTTGAGCAATGTTCTCAAATCTACTCTCAGACTTAATTCATAATTCATTATTTTTAACTCATAATTCACACCTATGAGATCATATATCTTAATAGATGAAATCTTTTGTGCTTTATCTGTTTGAATGGTTATGTAATCATTTGCGGGATTCGGGTAAATACGTATAGCAGCGTTTTTTTTTTCTATGGGAGTAAGAGTATGTATTAACATACTTACTACTGTTACTGTTTGTTGAGTAGTAGCTGGGTTAAACTGTGGATTTCTCGCTTGACTAGCTGTAATGACAGCTGTTCCTATTGCTACTGCGGTGAGAGTACTTCCATTTACTGTTGCTATTCGCGTATCACTTGTAATGAAAGTTATTGCTACCGGGCTATTAGAAGTAGCAGCAAGTATATGACTTTGCCCTATGGCGAGATTAGGAATAGCAGTAAAAGTTAAGGTTGTTTTAGTAAAACTATCGGGATGGTATATAGTAAATGTTTGTGTTATAGATGTTCCGAGATAATTATTACTTCCATTATTATATGCTGTAATATTTACTGTTCCTACTTCATTCATACGCACTATGTTATAATAGACACTTATTAAAGGGGAAGCGGAAGAATATAAAACAGATAAACGAGCAGAAGATGTTGCATGTAATAAAAAGGATACATCTTTAATGCTTCTATTTGCTAAGGGGTCGAAACTAATACTCTGCATTCTTTTGTCTATAGTAAGTATTTGAGTAGTAAAACCAAAGAAATTATCATTGTCAAGGTATGCTGTAATATTCACTGTCCCTGCTCCTCTGATAGTTACTGTATCATTACTGATGCTGATAAGAGTATTGGAAGCAGAATAAGAAACAGTTAGCCCCTCCAAGGCGCTTCCTTCTAATACAAAAGGTGCATCTCCAAAAGTTTTATTTGCTAATGCTTCGAAAGATACATCCCTATCTGCTTTGTGTATAGTAAATATTTGATTTGCAAACCTTACAATAGAATCATTTTCACTACGTGCAATGATATTTACTATTCCTGCCGTTCTAATAGTTACTATATTATTACGAATACTTACTCTATTAGAAGCAAAAAACAAAACAGGTGCATTATCAGAAGATGTTGCTTCTAACATAAAAGGTGTATCGCCGAATGTCTTAGATTCAATAGGTGTAAAAGTTATTCCTGCTTGTGTTTGATACTTTCCTACAATACCCATTCCCGTTCCATTTTGAATAATTGTCATAGTATAAATAGTTTGTAAACGTCCCGAAGTAGTGTCTATAAAATTAGCAGTAAAATCTATTCCATCTAAAGTAAGAATAGTACGAGTAGTTGTATCTCCGTGTATTACATTTGTTGTGTTGGTAGTTACTTGTATATTTGTAATACTTGGAACTGTTTGAGTAAAGTTTATATTGTTTACAGCTATTCTTGCTCCTTTATGAATTGCAGGTAAGAATCCTTTTTTATATATAAAACCTGGTCCTAATTCTCTTACACTGTCTGCTGTTGTTCCTGTAGGATTTTGCAGAGCATAAAGGGTGAGACCTCTGACATAGGAAACTTTGGTGTCATTATTATTAATCCCTATTCCCAGTTTATTACTTCTTTCTGTTCCATTTACTATTTGAGAAGCATCCTTATTCCAGTAACCATGTATTACAGTTGCTTTATTATATCCCACCAATCCACCAACGGAAAAATTGCCTGAGACAGATCCTGTAGCGTAGCTTTGGTTTATGGTTCTAAAATTAGCTCCTACCAATCCTCCAACAAATCTATTTCCTGATACGTATCCCGTAGTGTAACTTTGGCTTATATCTCCATCATTATGTCCTACCAATCCGCCGACAGTATAAACAGAACCTAAGACAGATCCTGTAGCATAGCTTTGGTTTATAAATCCATTATAATTATATCCCACCAATCCGCCGACATACTCAGAACTCGATATATACCCCGTAGCATAACTTTGGGTTATTGTTCCATAATAATGGTATCCCACCAATCCGCCGATAACACTATATCCAGAAACAGATCCTGTAGCATAGCTTTGGCTTATAAACCCATTATAACTATATCCCACCAATCCACCGACGTACTCAGAGCTCAAGACGGGTGCTGTAGCATAACTTTGGGTGATTGTTCCTTCGTAATTATATCCCACTAATCCACCGACAATACTATCCGCCGATACGTATCCTGTAGCATAACTTTGGTTTATGTTTCCATCACTATAACCCACCAATCCGCCGACACGCTGAGAACCAGATACAGACCCCGTAGCATAGCTTTGAACTATTTCTCCTTTATAATTATCTCCCACTAATCCTCCAACACCATCAGAACCCGAGACATACCCTGTAGCATGGCTTTGGCTTATTGTTCCAACGTCATTCAATCCTACTAATCCACCAATATTACTGTAACCAGAAACAGATACTGTAGCATAGCTTCCGTTTATTCTTCCGCTGCTCCTATTCCATCCTACTAATCCGCCGATATTATTATAAATAGAAGTATTAAAACTACCTAAGACAGATCCTGTAGCGTAGCTTTGGTTTATCATTCCTCCATTATTCAATCCCACTAATCCGCCGACAAGATTATTACCTGAAACAGAAACATTTCTTATTCCTATATTTCTGATATGGCTGTTGGCATCTGTCCGTCCAAAAAGACCTAAATAATTAATAGTAGGCTTATTTATATACAGATTATTTATATAATTATTCCCACCTTCAAAAATAGCATTAAAAGATCCAACAGAAGTATTACCAATAGGATCCCATCCGCTTCCTGTAGTATAAGAAATATTTACACTTCCAGATCCATAAGAAGAAGGATCTTTAAAATCTAAATTTCTCGTCAATTCATAACCATTGCAAATACTAGAATTACAAATACCATATAAATTATATCTGATCGAGTCCAATTGTTCTATGTAGCTTATTTCTATAAGACCATCATTATCTCTATCTTTATAAGAAATAGGTGGCAGAATAGTAAGTATTTGTGTAACAGACGCCTGTAAATAATTATTATTTCCTATTTGATCTGCGGTAATAGTTACTGTTCCTACGCCTCTCATAGTTAATGTATCATTGTTTATACTTACCAAAGGAGAAGATGCAGAAAATAAAATAGGTAAATTAGTAGAAGCGCTTGCGTGTAAAACAAAAGATGAACTTCCCAAAGTTCTATTTGCTAATGCTTCAAAATAGATGTTCTGACTCGCTTTATTTACGGTAAGAATTTGGGTTTCACTTGCACTCGAATATGTTTCATTTCCTGTCTGATATGCAGTTATAGATACTATTCCCGCTCCATTGATGCTTACAGAAGTGCCATTGATGCTCACAATTTTTGTATCACTACTAAAATACTGAACTGTTAATCTCGAACTGGCTGTTGCAGAAAGAGTAAATATCTCATCTCCAAATATTTTTATGGATGGGGTAAGGGTAAAAGTAATCGTCTGTGGAGAAAGTTCAGATACTTGGGCATTGCTTGCAAAAATAGTACAGCTCAACAATATTAATGATGCTAATATTTTATTTAGAATTTTCATTTTTATTTAATTGGTTATTTGTTTATTGTATTTGTTTTTAATGATCCTATATTTATGGATAATCACAAATGATTTTTGCTACGATTTTCTTCTTTATAGAAGACAAGAAAAAAATATTCTATTCTATCCGATATCACAGTTATATCTTTATCACAGTTACATACTTCCTTTTCTCTATACCCTGTATCAAGCTACCTATAAAATTAGGATTTTTCGTCATTATTAAATTCATTACTATTTAGATATTAAATGAGTAAATTGATTAACAACTTATTATATGTGCTAAAAAATGCATAAACGTAAAATGTATTTTTTTTTGAATATTTCATAATGCTATTTAAATACATATAAAAATAAATAACCCACGGGTAAAAAAATGAAATAATTATATTTTTTTGCTAACCACATAGTATATTTTTTTCTATGTATCTATGTGGTAAAACTATAATAAATTAAGAACATGGTTCTGCAAAAATATCGAAAGCATCAGCAGAAATTATTTTTGCATTTACAAAATCTCCTATTCTGACAAAATGTTTCTTTGCATCTATCAATACTTCGTTATCTACTTCGGGAGAATCGAATTCTGTTCTGCCTACAAAGAATCCATTTTCTTTTTTATCTATCAAAACTTTGAATATTTTGTTTATTTTTGCTTGATTCATTTCCATAGATATACTCTCTTGTAGTTCCATTATCTGGTTGACTCTTTCTGTTTTTATTGCTTCAGGTACATCATCTTTCAGAGAGAAAGAGTGTGTATTTTCTTCGTGGGAATAAGTAAATACTCCTAATCTTTCAAATCGCAAAATTCGTATAAGATCCAAAGTTTCTTGAAAATCTGCTTCCGTTTCTTGAGGATGCCCCGCAATAAGGGTGGTTCGTATAGCAATATCAGGCACTGCTTGTCGAATATTTTTTACAAGTGTTTCTATTTTTTCTCTCGTGATACCCCTTCGCATTATTTGGAGCATTTTAGTGCTTCCGTGTTGGATTGGCATGTCTAAATAGTGGCATATATTATTTTTTTCTCTCATTACTTCTATTATATCCATCGGAAATCCTGTTGGGAAAGCATAATGTATTCTTACCCATTCTATTCCTTCCACGTCTCCAAGGTGTTTGAGAAGTTCTGCGAGTTGTCTTTTTTTGGATAAATCAAGTCCATAATAGGTAGAATCTTGAGCAATAATGAGTAGTTCTTTTACACCATTTTTAGCAAGATTTTTTGCCTCCGATACAAGTTGAGTAATAGGTTTAGAAATGTGATTTCCACGCATAAGAGGTATAGCACAAAAGGAACATGGGCGGTCACAACCTTCTGATATTTTCATATAAGCATAATGGAGAGGGGTGGTGATGATTCTTTCGCCGACTAATTCTTGTTTGTAGTTAGCATTGAGTCTTTTTAAGAGGAGAGGGAGTTCTCGAGTTCCAAAATAGGCATCTACTTGGGGAATTTCTTTTTCCAAATCTTCTTTATACCTTTGGGAAAGGCAACCTGTGACATAGAGTTTGTCTATTTTCCCTTTTTTTTTATGCTCGGCATATTCTAAAATGGTGTCTATAGATTCTTGTTTTGCATTGTCAATAAATCCGCAGGTATTTATGATAATAATATTGGCATCATCCAAAGATTCGTGGACTGTTTCTATTTTATTTGCAACGAGCTGTGTCAATAAAACCTCCGAATCCACCCTATTTTTAGAGCATCCCAATGTAATAATATTTACTTTATTTTTTATATTTCCTTTTGTTTTCAATGGTAAAACTTGGTTTTGTATTTTGTTTAAAAGTATGTGTGGAAATGAGATTTTAGAAAGATATATTTTTTTTTATATATTTTGAGTTTTCTAAAAAAAACATAAAATAGAACACTGATTGAACTAATGCTACTGATATAAATAATTAAAAATCAGTTTTATCAGGGTACTATTACATTAAATAGATGTGCTACTATTAAAATAAGTAAAAATGTCACTCAATCTTTCATACAAAGAATATCTGCTTACGTTCAAATTTGATGCAAAGACCTCTAGGGGTGTTTTAAGAGAAAAAAAAATATGGTTACTCTTTCTACGAGATTCTGAAAGTCCTGATGTATGTGGCATTGGGGAAGTATCTCCTTTAGTTTTTTTAAGTGACGATGATGTAGATTCTTATCCATCTCTTTTTCGATCATTGGCAGAAAAGATTCAGCATATATCATCATTCGCAAACTCAAGAGATGCTTTTGATTGGGTAAAAAATAATGTTCATGAAAGGTTTCCCGCGGTGAAATTTGGTATGGAAATGGCAATTTTAGACCATATTAGGGGCGGAAAAGGGATTCTATTTTCCAATCTCTTTAGTGCAGGCAAAGAGAGTATCCCTATCAATGGACTTGTATGGATGGGCGATAAAGATTTTATGGTTGCACAAATAGATTCAAAACTACAAGAGAATTATTCGTGTATCAAACTCAAAATAGGTGCCTTAGATTTTGAAACAGAATGTTCTCTTTTGCACTATATAAGGAATCGATATAGTTCTCGTTCTCTTACAATAAGATTAGATGCAAATGGTGCGTTTATTCCTAATGAAGCAATCAAAAAATTGGATATTCTATCTCGATATGCTATACATAGTGTGGAGCAGCCTCTCGGTGCTTCGTTGTTAGAGGAATTGAGAGTCCTTGTTTCCCAAAGTCCTATTCCTATAGCATTAGATGAAACATTATTAAAAAAGCATACCTTTGCAGCAAAAGAAGAAGTAGTTTCTTTTGTGAAGCCGGATTATATAGTATTAAAACCTACATTACTGGGAGGATTTTCTTCCTGTGAAGAGTGGATTAGAATTGCTGAAAAATACCAGAGAGGATGGTGGGTGACTTCCTCTCTTGAGTCAAATATAGGATTAAATGCTATTGCTCAGTTTGTAGCATCTTATCCTATAGATAAAACTCAAGGTTTAGGAACGGGGCAATTATTTGTAAATAATTTTGAAGCACAGCTTTTAGTAGAAAATGGATTTATAAGAAAGGATTTTTCTAAACAATGGGCAGGAAGTTCTTTTTGTTAGATAAGAATTTTTTCTTTGAGGATATGGATTATTCTTTCTACAGATTCGTCTATTGTTTCTTTATCGGAATTGATAACTAAATCGGGAGATTCAGGTTCTTCATAACGAATATTTATTCCTGGAAAATTTTTAATTTCGTTATTTTCTGCTTGTTGATAGAGACCTTTATAGTCTCTTTTTTTGCATTCTTCTATTGGACAGTCAACAAATATCTCAAAGAAGTTCATTTGTCCGATATATTCTTTGAGTAAAATTCTTTCTTGTTCAAAAGCAAAAGGTTGAATTATTAAAACAATGACACACGCATCTAAAAGAAGTTCACAAATATGTCCAATTCTTTCTACATATTCTTTTCTACCCGAAACACTTCCCATATCTATTTCAGCACCTACATATTTTTTTATTCTTTCTATATCTAGAAAGTATGTATTAAAATTATTTTCAAATAGTTCTATCTCTGTCTGCCTCGCAATAGCACTTTTCCCTGAGAAGGGAAGTCCACTAAAAGATATAACTAATGATTTATGTTTATTTTTTCGGACTCTCTGTAAATAACTTATTTTTTTTTGATAATGTTCACTTATATTGGGTTGTTCCATTTATTTATAATATGATATTAAGGTAATTCTTTGGATTTTTAATGTATTTATAAAATGATATTTTGAATAGTATTTGAATCTTTGTTTTTCATTTTATGGACTTGTAAGTTCTATTTCTTTAATTTTTTGTTCAAAATATTGTTTTTGGTAGGGATGCTTTATCATGAGTTTTTTATATATTTCTATACATTTATCTTTTTTCCCTTGTTTCAAAAAAATTTTTGCGAGAGTTTCATTATAGACATTTTCTTCTATAACAGTACTTTCTATCAAAAAATTTGTATGATCTGTATTTTCAGATGTTGTTCTAACATTTATTTTTGGATTTGTGTTAATAAAATTTTCTATTATTTCTTTTTCTAATTGTTTTTTGTTTTGTTTTTTATCTTTTGTGAGAGAAGTATCTGAATTTTCATAAGAAATAGATTGGACATCTGAAATAATATTTTGAATATCTATCTCTTGTATAGTATCTGATTTTTTTGTTACCTCGGTGAAGGTTTCTTTTTTTATGTTATCTAATAAATCATTAATGTCATTGTGAAGTTCTTTATTATCTATTATTTGTTGTGGTATTTCTTTATTTTTTGTTTGCATGTATTTTATATAATTGATTTTAGAGATATGGACTTTATTTAGATTTTCCATAACTTCTTTTATGAGATTATCTTGTTCTATTGGATTAGTTTCTATGGTAAATGAATTTTTTTCTACTTCACTCTTTGGTATCTTTGTGTTTTTTTCGTTTATGGTATTTGGTTTGTTGTCATCTTTAAATTTATATAAATGTTTATATGTATCGGGTTCGTTTTGGTGTTCATTGTTCATTGTTTCTAATATCTTTTTTAAGGAATATGTGCCTTTTTTAGATGGGGATTCTTTTTTATTTTCTATAGCAAGATTTGTATTATTTTGAGATAGGGATTCATTGTTTGTTCTACTTATAGTATTATCCACAATCTTATGTTTCTCCATCTTGTTAATTGTGTACTTTTCTATAGTTCTATTTACATATACTTTATCAGTGATAAACACATTGATTTTTTGTTCGAGTTTTTTTTTCTCTGATTCTGTAATATTATTATAAGAAAAAATAAAATGGAGGATATATCCTGTTTGAAAGTATGGATATTTATCTATCAGATCCTGGATTTCTTTTATATTTTTTTGTTCTACCTGGTATGAGTTTTTTATGATATCTAATAAGTGCATTTAGAAAATAAAATTAGCGATAAAATATTGATTTGTCTATGTGTGTAAGAATTTTTTACGTATCCAAAAATTCCATCCAAATGTTATAAAGAGAGAGAAAAACTTAGAAACCATAAAATGGACATCAAAATATTCTGTAAGAAACCATATACTGCCAATACTTATTAATAATCCTACGACAGAAATAATGATATAGTAAAATAGTTCCAATGTCCTGTTTTCTATAATACGTATTTTAAATACCCAATAAATACTCATGATATAATTCATTATTACAGCAACAATAAAGGAAAAAATAGCAGATGTAATATAATAAAGGGATAAATATTTTGTTAATAAATAGAGAATGAGCATATCCACTATAGTACAAGATATTCCGGTAAGAATGTATTTTACTGCTTGCTCAAAAGTTTGATTTTTTAAAAAAAGTGAAATTTTTTTTCTTATAGTTTTGCTTATCATTTATTATCTAAATAAGTTATTTTTTTTGGGGAGTAGTTCTATGTTTTCTATAAGATTTTGGTGCTTTTTTAAATTTTGGTTTACCAAGAATATTTGGTTGTTGAAAATTAAGCCATGGTATCCAGTATTTATTTGGTTTCTTCTTTTTAATATATTGATAAATACCCCCCATTTCCGCATCGTCATCATCTACTTCTTTTTGTTTCTTTTCCCACCCTCTGTTAAATACAAAATTTACCCCAAAAGATAGCTGCAAAGTTTTTATATCTTTTATATAAAATAGGTTTACGTTATCCATAGAGATATTTACTTGCATCGGGATAAAATCAAATACTATGCCTGTTCCTATGGTTGGTACCCAATGCTGAGAAGGTTTCATAATATTTCCTACAAAAGTAATATGCTTATTAATAAAATGCCTATATGATACTCCAAAAGCAGCGTACCACTGATTCAATACTGTTCGGGTGTAAATAGTTCCTATAAGTGTTTGGTGAGGAGAAATATGGTATTTAGCACTGGCTATGAAGGAGTAGCTAAGCCATTCTGTAAAACTACCTTTTTTTGTATCATATTGACTAAATATATTTGTTATAGAATCTAATAGTTCATCTACACCTTTATAGTTATTTTTAAGATTGAATCCTTCGTATATAATACTTGTATCTCTGTAAGAATAAGTTTCTGCACCATTGTTCCATCTAATAAATCCTATGTCATTTGCAGCAAATTGAATGGAGGTTCTATTATCTATTTTATACTCTAAACCCAAATCTATACCTAAACCAAAGTTATTTGAAATATTACTTACAATATTTGTTGGTGAAATAGGAAAAGGGGTTTTATTTACATTTACATTATTTGCTTTAAATTCTATGAGATAGGTTACAGGATCTATGGATATAATACCGTTTAATGCTCCGTCTGTTCCTAAGTAATGGAGTCCGTTTAAGAATTTTAATCTTCCTCCAAAATGGAAGTTATCATTTGCTTTGAATCCATATCCTATGTAGGTCTGTATAAAACTGGAGCTGCTCAAAGTATAGTCTTCTAAATCCGCGGGAAAAAATTTATTTACTTGTCCATCGGTAGATACTCCCTGATCAAAAATGGCAGGAAGTAATTTATTGAATGAGACCGTATTTAAAACACGAAAATCTATTCCGAACTGATAATACCTGTGATTTGCTGTGGAAACCCCTACAAATAATAAATTTGTATTGATATTAAAAGTAATATGATTGAGAGTACTAGATGCATCAAATATTTTTTTTCCATCTATATACGAGAACCCTTCAGCGTTACGTGTGTAAATATTATTAAAATTAAGTCTATTGTTATATTCTAAATAAAAGCTAGAAAGGACAGGTAATCCAATATATACACCTTTGCTTGGGAGAAAAGAAGGATTAAAAAAGTTATTAGTAGCAATATGTCCCATAAAAGAGTATTGGGTAAGACCTGCTTGTCCATTTACTTGTAGTAATAGTGCGATCCATAGTAATAAAAAAAGTATACTTTTTTTCATAGTATAATAATATGTTTTATTTAATAGTGTATTTTCCTGATATTCCTACAAAAACCTGTAGTTCACTGTCTGCTAATACCTTGACAAAAGTTTTGTTATCGTACCCTGGAGTAAATCCATCAAGGGTTACCTTTATAATTTGGGTGTTATTCTTAATGATTTGGAGAATATTTGGTTCATTTATAGGAAAATCTGTAGTTTGTTGTCTTGTTTCAGTTGGTCTACCATTGTTATTTGTATTCGGGTTTGCTAATATATCGCGTGATTCTGTTTCGTATAATAAAGTTATAGAGTCTGAGTAAAATCCCAGTTTTACTTTTGCATTAAGTGGAAGTTGGTTATAGGAGGTTATTCTTGCTCTTATAGTAGAAAATGATTTGATTTGTTTTTGGAGGTTTCCTACATTAAATGGGAATTCTAATTTAGAATCTTTTAATAATACTGATCGGAGAGGTAGCTCTAGTGTTTTTTTGATTTTTATAAAACTATTAGGGGTTATAAAGTTTACTTCTTGTTGTAATCCTTGATTGAGTATTATTACATTATAAGGGGTCACTAATTCGGTTGGAAATTCTAAATCTCCATTCAGGGAAGAATTTACATTATTTACAGAAAAAGTAGTAGTAGCTACATTCCCTATAGAAGATGCTTCTTTTATTATAGAATATTTTGGAGTAGTAACATCACCTGTTACGAGTGGGTTACGCCCATCGGGATATTTCAAAACAATGCTATCATGTGGAAATTCAAAAGAGATACCATAAGAGTTTTGTATTACATAGTTAATAGAAGGTTCTTTTACAAAGAATCCCGATCTAATATCATCTATACCGTCGAAAGTATTACTTTTTATTGCTATACGAATTTTTGTATTATTTCCAAAATATCCGTACATAACTTTATAATTTATCGATTTCACAGTTATAGTTACTGTATATTTTTGGGTTGATAGGATAGATTCTCCTGGATCTAGTCGTATTATAGGGGATAGTTTTATTTGTATATAAGATCTGTTATTTTTTTGAACAAGATTTATTTTTGTATTAATAGTATTAGGGTTACCGATGGAATCTATGTAAATAGTTTTAGAACCTATGATGGGGGTTGGGGATATATATTTTAAAGTTTGACCATTTTTTTTATGGTTCAGAAACTCTATATTTTGAAAAAACTCTACTCCTAATCTCGCGGTGCTTGAGAAATTTATGACATATTGTAATTTTGAAATATCTACTGAATCTATTGTTTGTCCCGCATCTGTTATATATTCTAATTCTATCACTTGTTCCGTTAATTTTTTTTGTTGTATAGAAGTAGAAGTAGGAACATCTTCTAAAGGGAAGCTGTAACTCGCTGGCGGGAATTCGTTATATCTATACATTACATTTTTTCCTTGTAACAGCGCTGAATCTTCATATACTATCAGAAGGGCAGAATCTTGTTCTGTTTTTACTATCAATTCATCATCTTTTGCGCTGGTAAACAATTCTCTTGCTGTATATATAGAATGTCCAACAGGTAATGCTATTTCCAAGTTTTGTATAGAATCTACGAGTTTTTTATTTTTTATATCATCTATGAGTTCTTCTACGTCGCAGGAAGAGTAAAAGAAAAGAATGCTTAATAATAAGGTGAAGTAACTGTTTTTTAAAAGCAGAGATATTTTCATATTTTTGAATAGTTATATAAATGTTTTTTTATTATTATAATATTATAATATTATATTTGATCTTTTATTGATTAATAGATATTTTATTTCTTCAATTTTATGTAAATTATTATTTATATTTTTTTTATAGAAGTTTTTTTCTTCCTCTAATTTTTTTATTTCTTCTGTTTTTATATCTGTGTTTGATATATTCTTGAGTTTTTTGAGTATACCATGTAATTTTTTGCTGTCTGTTTTTATTTCTTTTTCTATAAAAGAAATTTCTGTTTGTATTTTTTTCTGAAAAACAACAATTTTAAATTCTAATAAAAGAAGTTTCGTTTGTTCTGAGTATTTTTTTGTATTGTCTTCTTTCATATTATCATCATTAAAGACGAGTTTCATTTCTACCTTGTTTTCATTTTCGGTAAAAGAAGAATAACATATAATAGGATGTACCCTCTCTTTATTTTTTAATGGTTTTATTTGTAATACCCAAAATGTTTTATGTAGGGAAACAGTAAATCTTTTGTGTATATATTGCCACCATTTTTTTTTTAATTCTTTTTCAGATATATCAAAAGATGTCATGTATCCGTTATAATGTTCATCAAAAATATATAATTTGGTGGGTTCTATTATAAAATTGTATTCTTTAAGAAATTGTGCGTCTGCTTTTTCATAAAAATAAAAAAAAGTAATACAAATAAAAAGTTTACTAAAATTCATGTGTTTTTTAGTTATATTTTTTTTTTGAGAATATTTTTAAGAGTTTTTCTATAGTAAAATCAATATCTTGTATAGTAGTGTATTTTGAAAAAGAAAAACGAATATTTCCTCTTTTGGGATTTACTTGTAGGATTTCCAATACATGTGATCCTTTCAAACTTCCACTTGTGCAAGCACTTCCTCCTGATGCAGAGATTTTTTCTATATCTAGATGAAATAGAAGCATATCATTATCTTCATGCTCGGGAAAAGAGACGTTAAGTATCGTATAAAGACTTTTTTCTAAAGAATCTGAATCCCCGTTGAATAAGATCTTAGGAAAGGTCTCTTGTAATTTTCTTATCATATATTGTTTTACATGTTTTATATTTTTTTCGTGTTCGTTCATTTGTGAGTATGCTATTTCTAATGCTTTTGCTATTCCCACTATTCCTGTTACGTTTTCTGTTCCGCCTCTCATATTTCTTTCTTGGGATCCTCCTTGTATAAAGGGGGCTATTGTATTTGTGTTGTTTATATATATAAATCCTATTCCTTTTGGTCCGTGGAATTTATGACCGCTTCCTACTATAAAATCAATAGGAAGTTTTTTGAGGTTGTGAGGATAATGTCCCATTGTTTGAACGGTATCAGAGTGAAAAAACACTTTATATTTTTTGCAAAGTTTTCCAACCAATTCTATATCTGTAATATTTCCTATTTCATTATTCGCATGCATGAGGGAAACGAGTGCATTGCCAGTATGGTGTATTAAAAATGTTTCTAATGTTTCTAAGTTTATGTGTCCTTTTTTGTCTAAATCTATATAAGAAACATCTATATTACGATTTTTGTGGAGAGATTCTATTGTATGTAATACAGCATGGTGTTCTATTTTTGAGGAGAGTATATGTGAAATTTTATATGTTTCTATGGTTTGTAGAAGAGCCATATTATCTGATTCAGTTCCGCCTGATGTGAAAAAAATTTCGGATGGGCTGGTATTTAATAAGTCCGCTATTTTTCTTCTTGAATTTTCTATAGCAGAACGGACTATTCTTCCATGTGTATGTAAAGAATTAGGATTTCCGAAGTTTTCTTTCATAAAAGGCATCATAGATTCTAATACTTCAGTATCTAATGGTGTAGATGCGGCGTTATCTAAATAAATTCTCATCGTTTTGTGTTTTTAAAAAATAAATCCAAATCTTATGTCTAAGGGAGATGGGTAATAATCATTAATTCCTTTATATAATAAATTATATAATGCTGTAAGCATAAATCCACTTCGTTTGTATATGGGTTGAAAATATCCTACTCCTACAAACATTGCATTATTCTTTATCTGTAGATTATTAGTAAGGTATTCGTATTCCGTATATACATAAATGTTATATATAATATCGCATCTGGCGAACAATCTTACACCGTAAGTATGATAGCTATATCGAAGATTATTATTTTTATAGTAGCTGTATATAAAACCAGGTCCGAAAGAGATTCGTTCTGTTAGTTGATATCCTATTAAAGGGGAAAGGGATATAAAAGTAATGTTTCCGACTCCAAAATTTGCGTTTCCGCCGAAGTATATCTTATCGAAAAAAGGTTTGTCTCGGAAAGATGTTTTCTCTGTTTTTTTTTCTTTGGATACTTCTTCTTTTTTGATAAGAGTATGAGCGGTGTCTTGTTTTACTTTTGGTTTCTGAAATTGACTATAGACAGAAAAGGAAATAATATATAACAAAAAAAAAATTCTCATATTTATTTTAGTATTTGTGTGAAGCTTTAACGGCATGTAAATTGCTATAATGTATATGGTTCATAAAACTTAAAAAATGAAAAATAATATACATCAAAACACCATTCCTTATTTATTTTCCATTTGTTTTCTTTCATGTTCGGTGAGATATATTTTTCTCATTCTGACAGATAGAGGGGTTATTTCTACATATTCGTCTTTTTTTATATATTCGAGTGTTTCTTCTAGTGAAAAATTTTGTTTAGGGGTAATTTTTGGGCTATCGTCACTTCCTGTTGCTCTGACGTTTGTAAGTTTTTTTCCTTCTTGTACGTTTACGGTAAGATCTGATGGTCTATTGTGTTCCCCTATTATTTGTCCTCCGTATACAATATCTCCTGGATCTATAAAAAATACACCTCTGTCTTGGAGTTTATCTATTTTATATGCGGTTGCGGGTCCTGTTTCTAATGAGATAAGAGATCCGTTTATTCTTCCGGGTATATTTCCTTTATAAGGTTCGTATTGTAAAAATCTATGGTTCATAATAGCTTCTCCTTGGCTGGCGGTAAGAACATTGTTTCTGAGTCCTATAATACCTCGGGAAGGTATATGAAATTCTAAGTGATAAAGGTCTCCTTTTGGTTCCATTATTTTGAGTTCTCCTTTTCTTTGGGTTACTTGTTCTATTATTTTTCCTGAGAAATCTAATGGGACATTTACCACTAAAAGTTCTATTGGTTCGTGTTTTATTCCATTTATTTCTTTAAATATTACTTGTGGTTCCCCAACTTGGAATTCATATCCTTCTCTTCTCATGGTTTCTATGAGTATGGAGAGGTGGAGTATCCCTCTACCATATACTAAAAATTTGTCTTCAGAATTGGTTTCTTCTAACTTCATTGCAAGGTTCTTTTCGGTTTCTCTATAAAGACGGTCTCTGAGATGTCTTGAGGTAACAAATTTTCCTTCTTTTCCAAAAAAAGGTGAAGTGTTGATAGTAAAAAGCATACTCATAGTTGGTTCGTCTATTGATATTCTTTGTAATGGTATGGGATTCAGAGCGTCAGATATAGTGTCTCCGATTTCAAAATCCTCTATTCCTACTACCGCACAGATGTCCCCTACTTTCACTTCTTCTACTTTTACTTTTCCTAACCCTTCAAAAATATAGAGTTCTTTTATTTTTGATTTTTTTATGACATTATCTTTTTTACAAAGAGCAATATTTGAGTTCTCTTTTATGGTTCCTTGGTATACTCTTCCTACAGCTATTCTCCCCGTATATTTGTTATATTCCAAAGATGTTATTTGCATCTGTAATATTCCTTGACGTTGTTCGGGAGCGGGAATAACTTCTAATATAGTATCTAAAAGGAGAGTTATATCTTCTGTTTTTTGCTTCCAATCGTGTCCCATCCAACCTTGTTTTGAAGAGCCATAGAGTGTTTTAAATTCTAATTGTTCTTCTGTCGCCCCGATATTAAACATAAGTTCAAATACTTGTTCGTTTACTTCATCAGGTCTGCAATTAGGTTTATCTACTTTATTGATAACCACTATTGGTTTTAAACCTAAATCAATTGCTTTGCTGAGTACAAATCGAGTTTGGGGCATTGTTCCTTCTAAGGCATCTACTAAAAGAAGCACCCCATCTGCCATTTTTAAAACTCTTTCTACTTCACCTCCGAAATCAGCGTGACCGGGGGTATCTATAATATTAATTTTGGTGTTTTTATATCGCACAGAAACATTTTTAGATAAAATGGTGATCCCTCTCTCTCTCTCTAACTCGTTATTATCTAATAAGAGCTCCCCTACTTCTTGATTATCTCTAAATAATTTACATTGGTGAATGATTTTATCTACCAATGTTGTTTTTCCGTGATCTACGTGTGCTATTATTGCTATATTTCTTATATCTTGCATGGTTTTATTTAAGTATTTTTAGCATATTAGCATTATTTTATGAATTTATACCTTCTACAAAAAAAAACATAAAAAATGCTCAATAATAGATTGTTTTTTATGCATTAAGAAATTTATCTATTAAAAAAACTAAAAAAAGTTTTATTCGCGGGTTCTAAAAATTGATTTATTCAAAAAAAAATGTTTGTAACTATTAGTTTTTAAGGGATGCAGTTTTTAGGATTTGAATTTTTAGAACCCCTCTATACTTTTATTTAACTACCATTCGCAAAAATATAATAAAATTTCACTCCTT
>JASGCU010000019.1 GCA_030053935.1 Chitinophagaceae bacterium | reverse complement strand
ACACGTTTAATAAAGAGGTGAATTTTTGACTTCCCCCAGCTACCAATATTTCGGTGTTACGTAGTTTTTGATTGTGTTGTTGTGGCATTTTTATAACAAAATTACAGGGATACACCCTTAAAAAGCAACGTAGTTGGGAAATGTTGGTAGAATAACCGTTTAAAAAAGCAATAGTTTTTTTATTTTTTCTTCCATTCTTTGTTTTGGCAAAAAGTTTTGCTCTAATGTTTGTGCAAAAGGGATTGGGGTGTCTAATCCTCCTTCTCGCATAACAGGTGCATCTAAAAAAGAAAAACAATATTCCCCTATCCAAGCTGCTATTTCTGCTCCTATGCCTCCCGTAATGCAATCTTCGTGGACTATAAGTACTTTTCCTGTTTTTTGTACCGTAGCAAAGACGGATTCTTTGTCCCAAGGTAAGAGAGTTCGCAGATCTACAATATCAGCACTGGCATCGGGAAATTTTTTCATGACTTCTTTTGCCCATACAACACCCATTCCGTATGTTATGATAGATACATCGTTGCCTTCCTGTATCTGGCTTGCTTTTCCTACTTCTATGGTATAATAATCATCGGGAATATCTTGGCTTAGAGACCTATAGAGTGCTTTATGCTCAAAAAATAAATAAGGATTAGGGTCTTCTATGCTTGCATTGAGTAATCCTTTGGCATCGTAAGGGTTAGAAGGGTATACAATTTTGAGACCGGGGGTATGAAAAAACCATGCTTCGTTGCTTTGGCTGTGAAAAGGTCCAGCAGCTACTCCTGCCCCTGTTGGCATTCTGATAACTACATCAGCATTTTGTGTCCATCGCCAATGACTTTTCGCAAGATTGTTCACTATTTGGTTAAATCCTTCTGTCACAAAATCAGCAAATTGCATTTCTACCATTGATTTTTTGCCTTTTATGGAGAGCCCCAAAGCAGTTCCCACGATAGCGGACTCACAGAGAGGAGTATTTCTCACTCTTTCTTTTCCAAACATATCTACAAACCCTTCGGTCACTTTAAAAACCCCTCCGTATTCTGCAATATCCTGTCCCATAAGCACCAAATCAGGAAATCGTTCCATACTTTGGCGGAGAGCATCAGCAATAGCATCTACAAAGCGTTTTGGAGAGGTCTTTGCTGTATTGGGGAAAAAAACTTTTTGGGAAAAGGGGAAATAAACATCTTGTAGTTCTGTCGATGTATCGGCGATGGGGAGAGGTTCTGCAAAAGAGGTTTCTATTGCATCATCAATATCTTTTTTTATTTTCTGAGTTATTTCTTTCTTTTTTGCTTCGGTTAAGACATTGATGGACATAAGGAATGCTTCGTAGTTTTGAATCGGGTCTTTGGTAGCCCAATGCTCCATGAGTTTTTTAGGAACGTATTTAGTGCCGGAAGCTTCCTCATGTCCTCGCATCCGAAAGGTATTTGCTTCTATAAGGAGGGGTCTAGGATTGGTTCGTATATCTTTTGCCCATGTTTTGATAGTATCCAAAACCTCTAAGACATTGTTTCCATCTATACTTATGGCATCTATTCCGTATCCTATTCCTTTATCTACAAAGGACTTAAAACGGAACTGCTCGGCGCTGGGGGTACTTAGTCCGTAGCCGTTGTTTTCAATAACGAAAATTACAGGAAGATTCCACACTGCAGCTACATTGACAGATTCGTGAAAGTCCCCTTCACTCGTGCCACCATCTCCGGTGAATACAACGGTTATTTTTTTTTCTTCTGCCAATTTTGATGCTAAAGCTATGCCATCGGCTACTCCCATCTGCGGACCTAAATGGCTTATCATCCCTACAATGTTATATTCCCGCGTTCCAAAATGGAAAGAACGGTCTCGTCCTTTGGTAAATCCATTCAGGGTCCCTTGAAACTGCGAAAATAATGTCTTATAAGGTATCCCTCTGCCCGTAAAAATACCCAAATTCCTGTGCATCGGCAAGATATACTCGTCTCTCTCAATCCCTAAAACAATCCCTACCGAAATTGCCTCTTGTCCAATCCCTGAAAACCACTTGCTTATTTTATTCTGTCTTAATAATATGAGCATCTTCTCCTCTATCATCCTCGGTTCTAAGAGCTTCTCGTAAATATGCAATAATTCCCCCTCTGTTAATGTATTTCTATTAAATATCATAGTGCTGTGTAATAATATGTGTCTGTTATTGAAAAAATTAATATATGTTTTTTATGATAAATATTGACAATTATTTTTTGAACGTACCAATTATGAACTCACCTTACGCAAAAATTATCTTCAAAAAGTGTATGGTAACATTTTTAAAAAGGAAAGGTATGAAATTTTATTATAATGTTGGTGTGAGGATATTTCTTTTATGTAAGTATTGATTTTTTATTCCTTTGAGGTAGGTTCCAAGTCCATCATTCCCATTGAGAGTTGAGGAGAGAATCTTTGAGGTGGGTATATTTTTTTTCGAATGAGAGGTATTGTTCTTTTTTCATACATTTTGAGCATTTGAGGAGAGAGTTTTCTGCATACATGTTTAACCCTCTCATAAGTGATGCTATGGCGTATCTCTGTATTACTTTGCATTCATGGGGATGAAAGCTATATGCAATAAGGAGTATGTTATATGCGTGTTCCCATTCTTTTTGTTGCATACAAAAATCTGTAGCGGCTATGAGGAGAGTAAGGTCGAAGGGGTTTTCAGATACTTTGTGGATGAGGTTTTTCCAGTCTTTTGCTTCTCTATATGCTTTTATCTCTTTCAGAGTTGCTTTATCATTGGGGAGGATGGGATATGAGCATTCGGAGAGTCCATTTTTTTGAAGGTGGACTTGGTATTGGATTTTTTGTTTTTCTAATCGCATTTCGGGAGGAATCATTTCTTCTGTTATGCTTTCTAAAAGTTGTTCTGCTTCGGGTATTTTTTCTTTTTGGATATATATATGGGTGAGGAAGAGGTTTGCTTTTGCTTGTATAGTTTCATTTTGTATGGTGTATAGGATACTCTGTATAGTTTCTTCGGGTAGTTTTTTCCAATTCCATCTGATATATTGATATTTTTGTTCATCGTTTATGGGGGAGTGGAGGGCAGAGTATATGTATTCTGAGTATGCTTTGAGTTCTTGGTCTTCTGTGAGGTCTATGGTTTGTAAAAGGGTTATTGCTTTTTCGGGATTATTATTTTCCAAATATGCTGTGATGAGTGCTTTGAAAGCGGGGTAATATGGTTCTTCTACAGATTTTTCTAAAAATGCTATTGCTTTTTCGGGGTTGTTTTGTTGTAATGCAAATATTCCCATTATATAGAGGTATTCTGCTCTTGTATTGTGGTTATTTTCTTGGAGTTTATCTAAGAGAGTATATGCTTCTGCTACATTATTATGATAGTATGCGTGGAGAGAGTATATGAGTTCTAATGGTTCTTTGTATTGTTTGTTGGAGGTATCGTTTATATAATTTTTTAGGGGGGGGAGTATGTTTTTTGGGTTTTTTATGGAGGCGAGGGAGGCGTTTATAATCAAATGGAGAGAGTTTTTAGTGAGTGTTTTGTTGGTAAATATTGTATTGATGTGTATATCTTCATCTGTTTTTTTTGCTTTTATGAGAGAGGCGAAATAATTTATGGAGAAATTTTCATATAAAAGAGATGAGTCATATTGGTTAAGTTCTTGAGGGGATGGTATAGTTCCGAGTTGGAAAGCTAAGTATGCTATGTTGGTAAGAGATTGGCTGTAAGTAGATTCGTTTTGGAGAGATTGTTTGAGGTATTGGAGAGATGAGTCGGCTATGTCTGTTTTGAGATACAAGTATCCCATGTTATTTTGTAGAAAGGGGTCGTTGGGGTAGTTCTTACATGCTTCTTGGAGTATGAAAATTCCTTCCAAGAATCTGCCTTTTTGATTGTATTGGTTTGCGGTGTTGATGAATGCTTGTGGAGATGGATTTTTTTGGGTGGAGAGTTCTGCATAGTAGAGGGCTTCTTTTTCTTTTTGTGAGTGCAAGAGGTATGCTAATTGGTAGTTTGATTTTTGATTTGCATATCCCATAAAGTTTCCTTGTTTATAAGAGTGTATTGCGGCGGGGATATTTTTTTTCAGTACCAAAAGGTCTCCTATTTGATTACAATACCCTGCGATTGCCTGCGAGTAGCTGATTTTTTCGGTATAAAAGAAAAAGGCACAGATGATAACGATTCCTCCTAACCTATAGCTCATATACGGCATATTGCTTTCTTTGAATACAATTTTATATACTTGTTGGTTTTGCATCAGAGGTGTGAGGTAGTTTGCAATAACATAGAGGATAAATATAAATCCAAATCCGATATGCCCGAAGACAATAGAGTCATCTATAGTTTCTAATACGGGGTCGTTGTTTTGAACCATCTGCCAAATAATAGTAGAAAATGTAATCATTCCTAAAGTGAGATAGAGTATTGCCACAAATGGATAAAACGGGCTTATTGCACCATATCTTTCCTCCCTGTCCTTCAATCCCCAAAGTCCTAAAATAGCAGAAAATATGAGTATCATAATGGGGCTTACAGAAATAATTTCTACTTTGATTATTCGGGTGTTGTATGTGTATATAAGCAACAGCATAAGCATGTAGAGAAGGCTCAGTGATAGAAAGTGTTTGGTATTATTGCTGGGTATATAGGACCTTCCTCCTTTGGTGCTTACATACAGTATCCAATAAATAATTTCATGCCCCACCAAAAGACAGAATAAGACCGTGATGAGTAGAGCACTGATGTATGTATTTTGGCAAAGGGTAAAGAGTGGGTAGTTGGTTTCTCCAAAAAAAATGGATAAGAATATCAGCATCAAAAAGATACCATAAAAAGAACTGACCCGTATAAAAAAAGGAATGAACGGTGACTTGGTATAAAAATAATAACTCAGCGAGCAAATACAGACGATTAAAACTATGAATGGATATTGATTGGAAAAACCAAAAAACTTGATTTGATGTATCTGGAGGGTAGCGAGAAGAAATATGCTTATCCCTACAAAAAAAATATACCAAAAACGCGGAAGTACCGTACCTACTGAAAAAAGAATGCTATAAAGAAAAAAGAGCAGGAATACATAGATATATCCGTAAACAATATGTATTTTCATAAAATCTCCCGAAAAATATTGTTGCACGAGGGCTATTTCAGCGGGAACTTCTAAGGATACAAAACCTATAGGTATAGTATCTATTGCGATGGGTATAGTTTTTGTGTCTGTTTCCGTCAGCCAATCAATGGAAAAACTGTCTTGGAGAGGTATAAAAACAGCGGTTATGATAACTAACAATAAAAATGGATAGAATACAAACAGAAAGTGTTTTTTATAAAAAGTATCCCACGAGTTCCAAAAGAAGACCGTATTATTTTTGTTAAAAAAGTTCATAGAGTGAATAATATTAATGTTTTATTTGTTTTTATATTGTTTCTTGAAGTATGGTTGAAGTAAATGTTTTTCAGCAATCCAATGGAGCTCTATTAATGAGGTTCTTTTATAATTATACAATCTTACTGTTTCCCTCACAAACTTGTTGCATACATTTTTTTTCTGTTTAAAAAGCAATTTGAAGCATGATGAACATAAATACTTTTCTCAAAACTAAAAAATATACTTATAGTATTCATTTTTTTATCAATATCTTTTTTTATATTTTGCATATATGCTCTTTTTTTGGTATTATTGCATTTTGCTGTGCAAATAAAAAATATTTCTGTTCTGTTTTTTGGCTCCATTCAAAAAAGAGAATGATTGAGTAAAAAGAGAGCCGCATCCTCTTAAAATAAATATCCTTTGGCTGTGGTTCATAATTCCATTATATATATCACATTAAAAACCTTCATTATGAAATACAGATTCTATAACAGTTATTTTCCAAGTGCCAAGTACTTTTTTATACTCTTTATATTCCATTCTTGTTTACATCTCATAAGTATATTGGTAGGAGAAATACCATCTGTACAAACTATTACCAAGCTACACCTCATACCTGCGCTTCTATTATATGTAGTAGCAACAACGGATAGCGTGTTAGGAAGTATATCGGTTCCTTTTTCAAAAAAAAGAATCTTTATAGGTGCTTTGATAGCGAGTTTTATGGGAGATGCCCTTTTAATAGGAGATGGGGAAATATATTTTCTTTTAGGATTGGGGAGTTTTTTGATAACACATATTTTATATACTCTTGTTTTTTTCCAAATCCGAATAAAAGATCAGAATGTAAGCAGAAAAAGTATATTTTTTATAGCATTAGTGTTTGGGGTTGCTCTTCTTTTTTTAGTAACGGGGCTTCAGAATTTTGGACCGCTCCTCATACCCGTTGCTCTCTATACTTTTTGCATATCATGTATGGTTTCTTCTGCTATTCTCTTAGAAAAAAGCACTCCTTCGGGCAGTTATATATTCCTTTGCATGGGCTCTCTCTTATTTTTTATATCAGATTTTTTATTAGCCCTCAATAAGTTTTCAATATTTCCGGTTCCTTATAGTGGCTTTTTCGTAATGCTCACTTATATAGCAGCACAATGGTTTTTAGTAAAAGGTTTTTTACAGCATTACAAATAATTTTAACAAGCAACTATATATACACGAGTGGAAATAGTAAATTTTATAGATATCTATCAAGAAAATAGTGTCGTTCAATCTTTAGCCGTAGAACTCAAAAAAAACACATCACACAGTATACAAATACGAGGGCTCAAAGGATCCTTAGATGCCATCATCCCTCTTGCGGTTCAGAAAATAGACAAAGCACCTATTGTATGTATATTGGCAAATAATGAGGAAGCTCTGTATTTTTTATCGGATATAGAACATATACTCTCTCATACAAAAAAAGTATTCTTCTTTCCTTCCTCTTATAGAACGGCTTATACTCCCGATGAAATAGAGAATATAAACATATTACAAAGAACAGAGGTTATGAGTAATATCCTGCATCTCCCTGATCCTGATACGGTCATAATTACCTATTCCGCAGCTCTCACAGAGAAGATTATAACCCAACAATCCCTTCAAGCCAGCACCCTAACACTTCGAGTGGGGCAGGAAATACCCCGTGGAACTATTATAGATTTTCTGCAACACTATAATTTCAATAAAATAGAGTTTGTGTATGAAGCAGGGCAGTATTCTATCAGAGGTGGAATTATAGATATCCATTCTTTTTCGGAAAATCTGCCTTATAGAATCGAATTTGCAGGTAATATGATAGAAAGTATTCGTTTTTTCGATACAGAAAGCCAGTATTCTGAAGGATCTTTGAAAGAAGCAAACATAGTTCCTCATCTTCACAAGAGTATTGTTGCTCCTAAAAAACAATCTTTTTTAGAATTTATCCCCAAAAATACAAGGATTTGGATAAAAAACACACAACTCCTTTTAGATACGATAGACAAGAGTTTTCAAGAAACCTTACATATCTATACAGAAAAAAAAGAAAAAGACCCACAGAACGCACTTATTACCCATCCCGAAGAATTTTTAGAAAAGAGAGATGTCTTTGAAACACTACTCTCTCGTTTTTTTTGTATAGAGTTTGGGGATACCTTCTCTCTTAAAAATGCTCTTGTGTTTCAATACGAATCACAACAACAAGATTCTTTTCAAAAAAATTTTGACATCATTACCGAAAACCTACAACATTGGAAACAAAAGGGTTATAAGACCTTTATTGCCAGCGACTCTCCAAATCAATTGCAAAGATTAGAAAAAATCTTTGCAGAAAAATCACCCACATTACAAACAGATCCTCTCTGCATCTCCCTCAAAAGTGGATTCATAGATACTCTCAGCAAAGTCCTTTGCTATACAGACCATCAACTTTTTGAAAGATACCATGCCTATACAGTAAAGCATAAAAAATATGCTTCCAAAAGTGCTATCACTCTCAAAGAAATAAAAACCCTGCAAATAGGAGATTTTGTAGTCCATTCTGACAATGGAATAGGAAGATTTGCAGGTTTAGAAACCATGCAAGTCGGTGGAAATACCCAAGAAGTTATTCGACTCATTTACAAAGATAGTGACGTGCTGTATGTGAGCGTCCAATCCCTTTATAAGATCTCTAAATACTCGGGAAAAGATGGAATTGCTCCCCAAATGAACAAATTGGGAACACCCGAATGGGAAGCAAAAAAAAGTAGAATTAAAAAAAGAATAGCAGAAATTGCAAAAGACTTGATAGAGCTCTATGCAAAACGAAAAGCATCGCCAGGGTTCGCATTCCCTCCCGATAGCTACTTACAAGAAGAGTTAGAAACCTCTTTTTTATACCAAGATACTCCCGACCAAGCATCTGCTACAGCAGATGTAAAAAAAGATATGGAAAAATCGTATCCCATGGACCGACTTATCTGCGGAGACGTAGGGTTTGGAAAAACAGAAATTGCTATAAGAGCCGCTTTCAAAGCAGTATGCGCCGGACAACAGGTGGCAATACTCGTTCCTACTACCATTTTGGCTATGCAACACCATAAAACCTTTACCGAAAGATTAGAAAAATTTCCCGTAACCATAGATTATATCAATAGATTCCGAAGCAAAAAAGATGTAAAAGACATTATTGAAAAAACAAAAGAAGGAAAAGTAGATATCCTCATCGGAACGCATCGTATTATCAATAAAGACATAGAGTTTAAGCAATTAGGACTGCTGGTAATAGACGAAGAACAAAAATTTGGAGTGACAGTAAAAGAAAAACTCAAAGAGAGAAAAGTAAATGTCCATACGCTTACCCTAACAGCCACGCCCATTCCCCGAACTCTGCATTTTTCCCTCATGGGAGCAAGGGATTTAAGCATTATAAACACTCCTCCTCCCAATAGACAGCCCATAACCACAGAATTTCACCCATATAATGAAAAAATAATCCGAGACGCTATCAGATACGAGTTAGGAAGGCACGGGCAGGTATTTTTTGTACATAATAGAATAGAGCAACTGCCTATTTTGGCAAACACCATTCAAAGATTAGCACCCGATGCTGCCATTGCCGTTGCTCACGGGCAGATGAAAGAAGACTCTTTAGAGGAACTCATATATCAATTTATTGAAGGGGAAAAAGATATTCTCGTCTCTACCAATATTATTGAAAATGGAATAGACATTCCTAATGCAAATACCATTATTATCAACCAAGCACACATGTTTGGGCTTTCTGACCTTCATCAAATGCGAGGACGAGTGGGCAGGTCCAATAAAAAAGCATTCTGTTATCTGCTTTCCCCTCCCGTAGATTCTCTTTCTGCCGAATCAAAAAAACGACTGAGAGCAATAGAAGAATTTACAGAACTCGGAGATGGATTTAAAATAGCAATGCGAGATCTGGACATCAGAGGGGCGGGCAATATATTGGGAGGAGAACAAAGCGGATTCATATCTGATATAGGTTTTGATACATATCATAAACTCTTAGACGAGACAATCCAAGAATTAAAAAACAATCAATTCGCCCATCTCTTTCAAAGTGAAAAAAAAGAAATGCCTACATCAACAGGAGAGTGTGCAATAGAAACCGATTGGGAAAATTTTATCCCCGAAACCTATATTTCTAATGCCACAGAAAGATTTCAAACCTATGCTCTCCTCAGTAATATCAAAAATCCCACAGAACTGCAAACTTTTCTCGCGGGGCTAAAAGATAGATTTGGAAATCTACCACATCAAGTAACATCCCTTGCCAAAACCCTCTCCATTAAATGGAAAGGGCAACAATTAGGAGTAGAAAAAATAATCATAAAGAACGCTACTCTCTATTGTTATTTCAATAATACAGCAGAAAACATACCACCGTCTGCACTGGCTCTGTTTGGAAAAATAATTGATTTTGTAAAAAAGAACCCACAGAAGGCACAACTAAAAAATGTAAAGCAATATACCATTCTATCCATCAATAATATAAAAGATGGGAACCTTGCTCTACAATCATTGGAAGCTTTAGAACGGCTTTGAAAAGAGTTATAAATGTAAAAAGGATCTCTTTTTGTATTTGTTTCTTCCTCAAAAAAACCTATTTTAAGAAATGGTCTCATAACCCAACATCACCCCTGAACAGATGAAAATAAAGCATCTACAAATCTTGTAGAATCAAATATCTCTAAATCTGTCATTTGCTCACCTACTCCAATATATTTTATAGGGATATGGAACTGGTCTGAAATACCAATAATAACCCCTCCTTTTGCAGAACCATCTAATTTAGTAATAGCAATGGAATTGACATCTACTGCCTGCATAAATTCTTGTGTTTGAGAAAAAGCATTTTGCCCCGTAGAGCCGTCCAACACTAATAACACTTCATGAGGAGCATCAGGCAAAAACTTCTGCATCACTTTTTTTATTTTGGAAAGCTCATTCATAAGATTTATTTTATTCTGTAACCTTCCCGCAGTATCAATAATAGCAACATCAGCTTTCATTTCTACAGCTTTCTTCACAGTTTCAAAAGCAACAGAAGACGGCGGAGTATTCATACCTTGCTCCACCACAGGAACTCCTATTCTTTCTCCCCATATCTTCAACTGTTCTACTGCGGCAGCTCGGAAAGTATCCCCAGCTCCTAACAATACAGAATATCCTTTTTGCTTATATTGATACGCTAATTTCCCTATGGTGGTTGTCTTCCCCACTCCATTCACACCCACCACCATAATGATATACGGCTTTTTATCATTAGGAATAGAAAAACCCGATGCCACAAAGCTTTCGGCACCCTCAAAAAAAATCATTATCTCTTCTTTGATAAACGAAAACAACTGCTCCTCATTCATATATGTATCTTTTGCGGCTCGCTGTTCTATCTTTTTTATAATTTTTTCGGTAGTATTCATCCCTACATCACTCGTTAAAAGCACTTCTTCTAACATCTCCAAAAAAATAGCATCTATAACCGTTTTGCCAAATACTATTTTCTTTATTTTTGATACAATATTCTCCTTTGAAAAAAAACGAAACATATCTTTTTTATGATAAACTACAATACAATACTTCTCTTACTGTATAAAAATTCATACAGATAAAATTCTATTCCAAAAATAAGAGATGCGATAAATAAATGCAAAGGTTGAGCAAAACTCGGTAATTCAAAATAATTTAAAACCATTCCAATAAAAATTTCTAACATAATGAATATAAAAAGGTATATACATACATACCATACAACACCTCTCCTTCTGCTTTTCACTCCCCAATAAATGAGAAATAAATGAGCGATTAAAACTACCCATGAGAAAGACCTATGAATGAAAAAGATATTTCCTAAATGAGCAATGATATAACTTTTAGAAATATTCTCATCTTCCAATACAAATGAATCTACAGATTCTCGCACCAATACTCCCATACAAAACTGTATAAAAAAAAGAACCATACATACAATAATTCCTACTTTCATCTTTGTGGGTTTTCTTTCTGTTGCATTCGAAAAAGAAGGTTTTGTATCCGTTTTGATATATGCTTTTATGAGAAAAAATAATATAACCAGAGCCAGTAAAAGATGAATAGAAACTATATGAGGGATAAGATTAGTAGAGACAACAATAGAACCCAAGAAACCCTCTACCAATACTAAAACAAAAGCTACTAAAGAACAATAAAACACGGAAGGAATATCTTTTTTTATTTTATAAGAAAAAATAAATGTTATAAAAATACAAAAACCTATCAATACTCCTACAATTCTATTTACATATTCTATAAGGGCTTTGGTATAATCAAACCTGTGTTTTTGTAGTATGAGACGGTCATTTGTTATCTTATCTGCTATTTTACTCATCCCCATACATTCTAAATAATGGGCAATTCTCTTGTTTTTTTCTATGCGATGTGTCTGAAAAATATCTGCATAATTCTGTGGCAATAAAGAAGTATCACGAGGGGGAAACCATTTTCCATAGCATTTGGGCCAATCGGGGCAGCCCATCCCCGAACCTGTTCCGCGAACCACTGCCCCTATCAATATAAGTATATAAAGAAGAGATATGGTGAAAAGACAAAATTTTTTATATCTGCTTAATACTGAGAGTGTCGTCATAAAATTATATCTATTGTGTAAGTGAAATTATAAAGGTGTCAAAAGTAACTTTTCCGTGTGTGCAAAGTTTAAATTTTTTAAAAAATTGAACATATATCAAAAATAACCAAATAAATATTATGTTATTATTTTATTTTTTTAATAGTCTCAATGCTACTAAGAGCATACATTTTTAATAAGAAATTATCAAACATACTATAATATTTTGAAATATTTCATAATAGCTGGAGAAAGATCGGGAGATATGCATGGGGGGGCTTTAATACAATCTTTAAAAGAAAAAGAAAGCACATCTATAATCTATTGTTGGGGCGGGGAATCTATGCAGGAAGCGGGAGGTATTTTATTACAGCATTACAAAGAAATATCTTTTATGGGGATATGGGAAGTAATAAAACATCTCTCATTTATAAAAAAAATAGAAAAGAAATGCCAAGAGCAGATATTAGAATATAATCCCGATGTGCTTATTTATATTGATTTTCCAGGATTTAACCTACGAATAGCAGCTTTTGCAAAGAAGCATCTTTTTACTAATATATATTACATATCACCAAAAGTATGGGCTTGGAATAGAAAAAGAGTATTTACCATAAAAAAATATATAGACCGTTTATATTGTATATTCCCTTTTGAGAAAGAGTTTTATGCCTTCTATAACTACCCCGTAGAATATGTAGGAAATCCTACGAAACAATTCATCAATCAATATGTTGTAGATACCCATTTTTTGGAAAAACATGTTACCGTTCCTTCTATAGTAGCCGTCTTACCAGGAAGTAGAAAAGACGAAATTAGGAATATTTTGCCGCAAATCCGCATACTCGCAAAACATTTTCCGCAATATTATTTTATAGTAGCAGGCGTTGATAATGTTCCGACAGAATTATATAATTGTATCAAAGATATTTCTAATATCTCTTTGGAATATGGAAAAACGTACGAGATTTTGAAAAAGGCACGAGCGGCAATTGTTACATCGGGAACAGCCACCTTAGAGACCGCTCTCCTTAATGTTCCTCAAATGGTGGTATATAAAACCAGTTTTCTTACCTATATGATTATCAGTATTGCTATAAAAATTCCTTTTATTTCTTTGGTAAATATTATAGCAAATAAGGAAATAGTAAAAGAGTTTATTCAACGAAAATTTTCGTTTGTTTATTTAGCAAAAGAATTAGTAATGTTAATGGAATCAGAAGGCTATAGATACAAAATCCAACAAGGATATAAACAAATAGAGGAAACTTTGGGAGAATTCAATACCTCCGATTTACTTTCAGAAAAGATAATACAATTTGTAAAAGAGAAACAAAATGGAAAATAAAGAGACACCTTTAATGAAGCAACATACAGATATTAAAAAAAAATATCCGGGTGCTTTATTACTTTTTAGAGTCGGAGATTTCTATGAAACATTTGGAGAAGATGCTATAAAAGCAAGCGAATTATTAGAGATAGTCCTGACCAAGAGAGCAAATGGAGTAGGAACTTACATAGAGTTAGCAGGTTTCCCATATCATTCTTTAGATAATTATCTCCCAAAGTTAATCCGAGCAGGGCATAGAGTAGCAATATGCGACCAATTAGAAGATCCCCGTTTTGTAAAAGGAATTGTGAAAAGAGGGGTAACCGAATTAGTAACCCCCGGACTGTCTTTTCATGAAAACCTATTGGACAAAAAAAGTAATAATTTTTTGGCTTCTCTTTTTTTTGAAAAAGACATGGTGGGCATATCTCTTTTAGATGTTTCTACGGGCGAATTTTTAGTTTCAGAGGGTTCTCTTCTGCAAATACAAAAAATAATGAATGGATTTTCTCCATCAGAAATTCTCTTTGCCAAGCATCAAAAAGAATATATAAAAAAAAATATCCCCGATACCATCCCCCGATTTGGTTTAGATGACTGGGTCTTTAAAATAGATTACGCCTATCAAAACCTTACAGAGCAAATGAAAACTTCTACCCTCAAAGGATTTGGAATAGAACAGTTAAAACTCGGTATAATAGCCGCTGGCTCTATTATTCAATATCTCAAAGATACAGAACATAAAAATTTGCAACATATTTATTCCATCAGACGCATAGAAGAACAAAAATATGTATGGTTAGACCCCTTTACTATCCGAAACTTAGAATTGATATACCCATACCAACAAGATGGAACTTCTCTTTTACAGGTCATGGATAGAACCCTTACTCCTATGGGATCACGCCTCTTAAAAAAATGGATAATACTGCCACTGAAAGAAAAAAATAAAATAGAAGAACGCTTAGACACAGTAGATAATTTTATTCAACAGACAGATGCATTAGAACAGATAAGAAACTTCCTCAAAAATATAGGTGATATAGAACGACTTATATCCAAAGTAGCCATGCGGAGAATAAACCCCCGAGAATTATTGTACCTCAAAAAAGCAATGATGCAAATCGCACCCCTTAAAAAATTGCTTCTGAATATCCATTCCCAAAAAATACAAACCTTTGGAGATACCATGAACCCCTGCGAACTCTTTATACAAAAAATAGAAACATCTTTGAAAGAAGAAGCAGGAATTATAATATCACAAGGAAACATCATAAAAGACAACGTGCATACAGAACTCGACAAACTCCGTAAAATATCCCAAAGCGGTAAAGAATATCTGACCAAAATGCAACAACAGGAAAGTACCAAAACAGGAATCCCTTCTCTCAAAATATCTTTTAATAAAGTATTTGGTTACTACCTAGAAGTCACAAATGTGCATAAAGACAAAGTTCCAACCGAATGGATAAGAAAACAAACTCTTACCAACGCCGAAAGATACATAACCCCCGAACTCAAAGAATACGAGGAAAAAATAATAACCGCAGAAGAAAAAATTATATCCATAGAGCAAGAACTCTACCAACAGCTCATAGAATTTTGTGCAGAATATGTAGAACCTATACAACAAAATGCCCATATCATCGCAGAATTAGATTGCCTGGCATGCTTTGCGGTAATAGCAAAAACAGAAAGATACCATAAACCATTTATTGCTGATGATACAATCATAAAAATACAGCAAGGACGCCATCCCGTTATTGAAAGTCAACTCCCAATAGGTGAAAAATATATCCCAAACGACCTATACTTAGACGACTCTGCCCAACAAATTCTCATAATAACAGGACCTAATATGTCCGGAAAATCAGCATTCCTAAGGCAAACAGCACTCATTGTTCTCATGGCACAAATGGGATCTTATATTCCTGCGGAAGCCGCACATATAGGAATAATTGATAAACTCTTTACACGAGTAGGTGCCTCCGATAACCTGTCCCGAGGAGAATCTACTTTTATGGTAGAAATGACAGAAACAGCTAATATTCTCAATAATATATCAGAAAGATCTCTTATCTTGATGGATGAAATAGGAAGAGGCACCAGCACCTACGACGGCATATCCATCGCATGGGCTATTGTAGAATATCTTCATAATCACTTGCCTTTTCATCCAAAAACCCTCTTCGCTACTCATTACCACGAACTTAATCAATTGGAACACGATAACCCACGTATCAAAAATTTTCATATCTCCATAAAAGAAATAGACAAGAGAATCATCTTTTTGAGAAAATTAGTAGAGGGTGGAAGCCAGCACAGCTTTGGAATACACGTAGCAAAAATGGCAGGTATACCACAAGAAATAATCACTCGCTCCTATGAAATTATGCACAGCTTCGAAACAGAAAATATCCGCGAAAAAGAAATAAAAAAAATAAAAGATATACCCAAAAAAAATACTCAAATGCTCCTCTTCGAAGAAGACCCTCTCTGGGAAAAAATAAAACAACAACTTACCAAAATTGACATCAATACCCTCTCCCCAGTAGAAGCTCTTCTCAAACTCAACGAACTTATACTTATCTTGAAAAAAGAAAGATAAACCTCTATCCCCTCAACTATTCTTATACATCAAAAATACCACCTACAACATAAAAATCACAACAAGAACCACAAACCCCATTATTTCTTTAAAAGAACCTCTATATCCTCTATCAACCGTGTGACTTCTGCCGAATTCGTACCATCATAAAAACCCCTTATATGACGTTCCCTATCTATAAGTAAAAAAAGACCACTATGAACCAATTCTCCCGCCCCATTAGTATCTTCTTCTACCACCGTTAAATACTTCTCTGCTATATCATATATATCTTCTTTTTCTCCCCTCACAAAATGCCACTTTTCCCCATCTACCCCTATGCTATTCGCATATTCTTTTAAAATAGAAATATTATCATGAACAGGATCTATACTATGAGAAAGAAATAAAACCGTAGTATCTTCTAAAAACGCATTATACACTCGCAACATCTCATTCTTCATTACAGGACATATAGTACCACAAGAAGTAAAGAAAAAATCTGCTACATATATTTTATTCTGAAATAAAGATTCCTCTACCCATATACTATCCTGATTCATAAAACGAAAATTTGGTATCTGATAATATTGAACTACCTCCTTCCCATCTTTCTCCAAATAACTATGATTGCCTAAATATGGTAACTCCTCCTTTTTAGAGGAACACGAAACCACACAAACCAATACAAAAATAAGCACTCTCTTTTTCATTTTTATTTTCATTAATAACTAAAGATGGTTTTTAAAAACTTTTTTTATTTTAAAATCTAAAAATACAAGACCCCATTTTATATTTTTCAAATTGTTTAGGTAATAAAACCATAAAAAATAATTTAAACTAGAAAAAACTGAAATACTTTTATGTTTTTTATGATATTATTTATATACTATTGTAGTGAAACTATACAATTATTCTAATAAAACGAGTGTTTTATTGAATTATGTTCAAATCAAATTCTTTTTGAAATAATAAGATGGAAAGTACTCATTTTTATGATTATAATCCATTGATTATCAAGCGAGAAGAGTAGGTAAATAGTTACAACAAAGGTGTATTTTATAACAAATTTCAAAAAATATTTCTATCTATTTTTACCTAAATACTCTCATTTGTTTGTTTTTTTTGAGTATTCTTTCTTTTTTCATTATTCTATCAAGATTAAAAATGGTAATATACCATTTTAATGAAAGATAGTTTTTTTTAGATATATTTGAAGTTTTCCTTTCATTATTTGTAAGTACGTTTTCTTTTTTATGAAAAATGAAAAGAAAATACTTTTAATAAAACCTCACATATACATTCACACAATAACAAAGAACAATAAACATGGCAAATATAGTAGTAATAGTGGGGAGACCAAATGTAGGCAAGTCCACTTTTTTCAATAGATTAGTAGAAAAACAAAAAGCGATAATGGACGATGAACCTGGCGTCACCAGAGACCGTAATTATGGATATGCAGAATGGATTGGTAAAAATTTTACCGTGGTAGATACGGGTGGTTATATAGCCGATTCAGTGGATATTTTTCAAATGTCTATTAGAAAGCAAGTTTTAGATGCATTGGAAGAAGCAACGGTAATACTATTTTTAGTAGATTGTGGGGATGGTATTACAGAATACGATAAAGATATAGCAAGAGTACTGCGAACCATAAAAAAACCAGTATTTTTAGTAGCAAATAAAGCAGATAATCCTCAACGTGTCTTTGTTGCAAATGAATTCTACGCACTTGGAATAAGTGATACCATTTTTCCCATTGCTTCCGCAAGTGGATATGGAACAGGAGAATTACTTGATGCAGTGGTTTTGCATCTGCAAGATGAAGATGCATCTGCACCAGGAAAAGAAATTCCCCGAATAGCTATTTTAGGAAAACCAAATGTAGGAAAATCTTCTTTTACCAATGCTCTTCTGGGAAAAGAAAGAGTTATAGTAACCGATATAGCAGGAACTACCAGAGATTCTATAGATTCTCACTATACTTTGTTTCAAAAAAACTTTATACTCACCGATACAGCCGGTATGAGAAGGAAAAGTAAGGTGAAAAATAACGACGTAGAGTTTTTTTCTGTCCTCCGTTCCATTCAAGCACTGCAAGATAGCGATGTTTGTATCGTAATGGTTGATGCGCAAAGCGGATTAGAAGCACAAGATGTAAGTATTATCCATCTTGCCGCAAAATATAAAAAAGGAATACTCATAATGGTAAATAAATGGGATTTAATATTGAAAGACCAAAAAACAGCAGACGCGATGAGAAAAACTTTTCAAGAAAAATTAGGAACTATGGACTATATTCCCATTATATTTGCCTCCGTTTTACAAAAACAAAGAATACTACAGACAATCGAACTTGCTATTTCTGTGCATGAAAATAGAATAAAACATATCAATACCTCCCAACTAAACGAGGTAATGGGAAAAGAAATAGAACATTACCCACCCCCATCTATCAAAGGGAAACATATAAAAATAAAATACATAACACAACTCCCTACAAAAACACCATCTTTCGCTTTTTTCTGTAATCATCCGCAATATATCAAAGAATCCTATCAAAGATTCTTATCAAATAAAATAAGAGAGAAATTTGACTTCACAGGGTCACCTATTACTATTTTTTTTAGACAAAAATAATCAACAGATATATAAGCATTAATCCCACAAACAATAAAAAAAGGGACAGAAAAGTTCTTTTTACAAAAATATTGAGTTTTAAAATTATTGGTAATCAAATTTTACAAAATTATAAATGTACCAAAAGCGACTTTTCAGCGTGGACTCAAATATAAAATAAATCATAACTTATAACTCATACATAAAAATGAATAACCAAAAACAAAAAAACAAAAAAACACCTTCAGCCACCAAAACAGGAAGGATTGATATACAAAAGAAGGACCCTATACCAAAAACACCACCGCATCCCGCTCTAAAATACGGAATATGGGTAATTATATCCATCTCAGTAGCATTATATATACAAACTTTTTGGTATAAATATGTCCATTTTGATGATACTTTATTTCTCTTAGACAATAAAAGCTATTTTACAGATATAAGTAATTTGTGGGTAGGTTTTAAGCAATCCGCAGGATTAGAATATTATCGTCCTATTTTGTTTGGAAGTTTTGTAATTGATTTTCAAATGGGAAATACAGACCCTATGATATACCATATTTCTAATGTATTTTATCATACGGTCGCTTGTGTTTGCCTTTTTTATTTTTTACAGATTTTAGGATATGAAAAATGGCAGGTTCTTTTTACTACTCTTGTATTTACGGTACATCCTTTGTTTGTGCAAGCAGTTGCTTGGATTCCAGGAAGAAATGATAGCATTCTTGCTATTTTTACTATACTTTCTTTTATTTATTTTCTCCGGTTTTTAAAACAAGATTCTCCAAAAACCCTCTCTTATTTTCTCCATATATTTTTTTATGCCGCAAGTTTATTTGCAAAAGAAACAGGGATGGGTGTTCCTATCGTCTGTTTTTTCTACTTAGTATGTATATTTTCAACAGAGCATACAAAAAACAAAAAAAATACATACGTTTTGTTGGCAGTAGGTTGGTTTATAACCACATGTATATGGTTTCTTATTCGTAAAAAAGCATTAGATTTTACTGCTTCTTTGGGAGTCACTCCTTTTGCAGAAATAGAATATAGTGTAAAAACAGTTCTCTATAATCTTCCTTTTTTGATGGAAGCAGTAGCAAAATTTTTTATTCCTTACCATCTATCTGTTTTTCCCGCTTTCTCTTTTCAGATTACTTTTTTGGGAATTATCATAACTATTCTATTAATAGCAGTAGTCATTATTCTCAAGCCCCGGATCCCTTTTATTATATGGGCATCAGGATGGTGGTTTTTGTTTTTGATCCCATCTATAATGTTTCGTTTTCAGACCGCTTATACATCAGATTATTTAGAACATAGAGTTTATCTGCCTGCAATAGGAGGTATTATATTTATAAATGAAATAGTAAAAAGAATTTCCGAAAACAATTTTGTCCCGTATTTTAGAATACATACCAAAAAAATAGGTATAGCTGTTATTTGTATCTTTTCTCTCATTACTTTCTTTCATATTCAAAATTTTCAAAACGAAGATACTTTTTGGTACAACGCATGTGTCACACATCCCGATGATGCCATCAATTGGAAAACACTTGGAGAAAATTATTTTAATAAAAAAAATTATGCAGAAGCTGAAAAAGCATTTATGCAATCTGTAAAAATAAATCCAAATGATTTTGAGGTAATGTTTCGCCTTGCAGAAGTGTCCGATAATCTCCAAAAGACAGAGTCTGCAAAGTATTTCTATAAAAAAGTCATTGCATTACCCGTTCCTTCTAAACAAACCCTTTGGATTGCCTATTCCAACTTGGGAACTCTCTTTGAAAAATTATCGCAAAACGACAGTGCTCGTTTTTATTACAAACATTTTATATCTTTATATCCTGAAATATGGGAAGCTACTTATACTCTTGCTCTTTCTTTTCAAAAAGAAAATGTATTAGACAGTGCTATCCATTATTATAAAAAAGTATTAAAAATACAACCTCATCAAAAAAATGTACTTGCTAATATAGCAGAAACTTTTCAAAAAATAGATCAGTTTGAAGAAGCAAAAAAATTCTATTATAAAAACTTACAAATAGAACCAAATTCATTTAAAGCTCTTTATGGTCTTGCAGGTATCTATGATAAAGCAAAACAATATGACAGTGCCATCTATTTTTACTCTAAAACTATAGATGCGTACCCACAAAATTGGGAAGCCCCTTTAAATTTTGGGGTTATGTACTATACCATGGGAAATATACAAGAAGCAGAAAAACAATGGTTAAAAGTAACCGAAATAGTACCATCAAATACCATCGCATATACGAATCTTTTAGTTCTCTATGCTTCTACAAATAGAATAACCGAAGGAAAAAAAATGCTTCAAACATTGAAAAGTTTAGGAACAGATATGAGTGCAAACTTCCCACAACTTCAATAATACTATGCATAAACTCACAAAAAAATTTTATTTGAACGGAGATGTTGTTGATATAGCTCGCTCTCTTATTGGTAAAATCCTATTTACAAATATAGGGAATGAACGAACAGCCGGAAGAATAATAGAAACAGAAGCATATAGAGGATATGATGATATGGCTTGCCACGCATGCAGATTCGGGAAAACACAAAGAAATGAAGCAATGTTTTATGAAGGGGGTATTTGTTATGTATATCTCTGCTATGGAATACATCATCTTTTTAATATCGTCACAAATACAGAAAATAAAGCAGATGCTGTTCTCATAAGATCAATAGTCCCAATCATAGGAATAGATATAATGGAAAAAAGAGTACATAATAATAAAAAACTACCACTAAAAACAAACGGACCAGGAAAACTAACCAAAGCACTTGGCATCAATACTTCATTTAATACATATTCTCTTTTAGAAAATATTATATGGATAGAAGAAGATAATTTTTTTATTGATGGAGGACAGATAGTTGCTACAGAAAGAATCGGTGTAGAGTATGCAGGCAAGCATGCAAGGTATAAATGGAGATTTTTGCTGAACGCTCAAGAAGAGAAATAATAAGGTAAGATTTTTATTGTAAAAAAATAAAGGTATCTCTCAATAGACACCTTTATTTTTTTTATCTTTATTTGTTAAAAATCGTTCTTATAGTTGTTTTTTACTTTCTGCTCCATAGATAACGTATAAAAAGAAAAAATACTTTTTATATGAGGTAGGTATGTATAACAAAAAGTTAGTACTCCCAAAGATTTGATTCAAATTCTAATAATTCATATTCTATATCTTGCGCAGCATATATAGCATCTTTAGGAGATTTAGTATAAATATCTCTAATAAATTCATTTTTAGGATTTGAATATTTTATAAGAGTAGCACTAAATAATCTAAGAGCAAAAGCGTCTGCAAAGTTTCTTTTTTCTGAATCGTTTTTAGGATTAAACCAAAGTGATTTACTCGGTTGTTCTCTAAATAATTTTTCTAAATCTTTATATTTGAAAGTAGCTAATGGTTTTTCGAAAGTGCCTGTTACTTTATATGGTAAAACGACAGTAATAGATATAAGGTCATGGTACATTCGTGATCTATTTTTATCAAAAATAAGGTCTTCTTTTAACTCTATTATAGAAAAATCTTTATATAGATATTCATTTGAAATAGAAGATTCATTTGAGTTTTTATCTCCAAATCCATTTTGAGTATCTTCAGGTTCGGTAGATGAGGTAAGCACAGGAAGTTTTAATCCCTCTAAAAATCTTTCTTTTGTCATACGTCTATTTAACGAATCATTTGCTTCATAAGCTACTAAAAAACCTGATTTTACTGATTCTATAATCAATTTAGGTAATTCTGAGTTATATGCATAAAAAGGAAGGTTTTGTTTCTCCTGAAGATCTATTCTAAACCAGAGGGTTTTTTTAAACATTTGTTGAGATTCGTGTATGGGAGCAATAGAATTAGGATTATATCCATTAGATTCTCTTTCTTGACCATAACAAGGAATATATACTATTATTACACAAAATAATAAGCAGTTACACAATATTTTTTTCATTTTTTTAAAATTTAAGTATTACATTTATTTAATTGGAACAAAGACGATTCTTTCGTATTTTGTAAATTCTTCTATTTGATTTTTAAAATTCATTCTCTGAACTTGTTTTATTTCTATAACAATAATATCACCAGATTTTGCTTGTGATCTCATCTGTGAAGTATTTATAGATTCTCCAACTGTTTGAGTAGGGGTTACTCCTCTGCCGGATCTTACAAGGGTTATTTCTGCTTTATTGACTCTAAATCTACTATCATTTGGTAAAAATGATTTGAATGATTCATCAGCTATTACAGTTAACTTTATAGAATTTGGGCATTGTGGGATTCCGTTTTTAGAATCTACTATTTTCCCATCTACAACAGCTTTTATTTCTATTGATGGGATTCCTTTTGTTTTAAATGATTGTTTTCCTACTTCATTTCCATTACTATATACGGTAAGTATTACTTCTTTTGCAATAGAATTAGGAATTATAGTCACAAATCCTTTTTCTGCCCCTGAAATAGCTTCTCCTCCATCTACTTTAAAACTGGGGAGATAGGCAATTCCTAAAGCAGGGACTTGAACATTGAGATCATTTCCACAGTTTCTATAGAGTGCTTGTACCGAAGCGGATTGGATTTGTATAACGGGTTTGGACACAAAATATTTAATTTTATTCGTAATACTTGAGTCTCTTCCATCAGGAAGTTTTATGATTATGGAAGCATCAAAGTATTTTTCTATTAATCCTTGATCATTATAGTTTCCTCCGGCTGAGCTTGCCAAAAATTCTACGTGACCAAATCCATCTTTTACAGGAATTTCAGAATTATTTACTTTCATTTTCGGACTAATAGCTGATGATGACGCTGCTAAAAACAATTCAGCGGCATATTTTGTTCCTGCAGCTACAATGTTTGATTCAGGTTTTACCATAGCAATTACTTTGTCAAATTTTATATCTTCTGCACCTACTTGTCGTGCTAATTCTTCTAAAGCTGCTATTTCTATGTCGGTTACATCCGATTGGAGTTGACTTAATGATGCTAGTCCTCCTACCATTGGAGTATTAGCTCCAAAGTTTAGCTCTGAAAAATCCTTAGTGTTTTGTTCTTCATCATGTTTAAATACTTCTATGTTTTTTCCATCTAGAGCCAAATTTTTTATTGTTTTTGCGATACCTTTTTTATTACCGGGATCTACTTTTTCTCTAATAAACTGAGAATACTCATTCAGTATTTTTTGAAGTTTAACACCTTCGCCTCTTTGAATCATTATTTCTGGTGCTTTATCGATGTCTTTTTCTCCTTTATATTGCCCATATTCGTCTATTCCATCGGTTTCTGCGATAAATTGTTTTTTGTAATTTTCTAGAATTGTCAGGACTTTATCACCTTCTTCTTTTACTTGTTTTGCTTTATTTAGGGTTTCTACATCGTTTTTTCTATTTCCTGTTTTTTTTACTACATCTTCTATTCTTAAAACAGTGTTATCTATCAGTTCTTTTTTTTGTGTTACTGCTTGGTCTAAACTTTTACTTATAAGAACAAACTTTTTGAGTACCGAAGTACTGACATTAAGAGCTAAAAGAGCTGTTAATACAAGGTACATCATACCTATCATTTTATCTCGCGGGGTTTGTCCACCTGCCATATATGTAATTTTAAGTTAAAGAAATTAATTTTTCATAGCGGAAAGCATACTTCCGTATACTTTATTAAGCTGAGATATATTATTTGTAAGTTTTGACAGCTCTGTTCTAAATTGTTCTGTATCTTTACCTGCTTGGAATATATTTTCCATTGATTGACCCACGTTTGTATAAAAATTATTCATGGATTTAAGATGAGTATTTGTATCTTTTAGTTCCATTTCATATACTGTGTTGAGAGCATTCAAATTTTTTGTAGCGGTTAGTACTTGTTTTTGATATTCTTGAGCTTCTTTTGACACTTCAGAGTATTGGATGATAGATTCTGCGGTAGCTTTGTATTCATGAGTTATAAGTTTAAGAACAGAAGAAGCTTCTTTAGCTTGGATAGCATATTCACTGGTTGCTGTTGCAGCATTAGACATTCCGGCAAGTTGCCTTGCTGAATCCGCTAATGTTTTCATACCTTTTCCTAAACTATCCACTAATTCATTAGGTATTTTTTCTCCTAAAACTTTATCCAACTCTTTTGTTATATTTGTATTTTTATGGTGATGTGTAGTTTTTATACCCATATCTTCATAATTTTCTCCTAATTCAGGATATATTTTTGACCAATCAACTTCATGTTTTTTTGGTTCAAAAGCACTTAAGAAAAATATACCTGCTTCTACTCCTAAACCAAGTCCTAACATAAATCCAGAACCCGGTAGATGTAGTATTTTAAACATAGCACCCAATATAACAACTGTAGCACCTAACCCATAAACTTTAGGCATTATAGTAGAATACAATAAATTTACAAAACCTCCTTTTTTACTTGACATAGCTTTATTTTAAGTTAAATAAAATAATAAAATATAATTAATAGTTAAAATTCAGATCCTGAAGATCTTCCTAAATGTGTCATAGCACACCTAAATCCTATACTAGATCGTGCTGAATCTTTGTAGTCAAAAGATCTGGTTCCTGTTTCGCAATAGTATGCTATATCTTTCCATGATCCTCCTCTAACGATTTTTCTTTTTTCATTATCATTATAATATACAGGATTTAAATCCCATACGAGAGGTACGGATGATGGGTTATAAGCGTCTTGACACCATTCGGCGACATTTCCAGACATTTCGTACAATCCAAAATCATTTGCAAAAAAAGCTCCTACTGGGCATGTATAAGCGTAACCATCATCATAGTAATTTCCCCTTCCCGGTTTAAAATTAGCTAACATACATCCTCTTGTGTTTCTTATATAAGGATTTCCCCAAGGATATTTTGCCATGTCTCTTCCTCCTCTTGCTGCATATTCCCATTCTGCTTCTGATGGAAGTCTAAAATTGGGTAATACGGGTTGGTCTAAGGATTCTCTGTATTTATTTAAATGTTTCGTTCTCCATTTACAAAAGTATTGACTTTTTTCCCAACTCACACCAACAACTGGATAATCGTCATAAGCAGGATGAAACCAATAATATCTCATAATAGGATCTCCCCAATGATATGAAAAATCTCTCACCCATACCATGGTATCAGGAAGAATATCTTCTAATGCAAATTCTTCTACAACATTTGTTTCTGTTTCCTCAGCTGTTTCTGTTGATGTGTTTTCTTCTTCTTGTCTTTTTATGTCTTCTACAAATTGTCTATACTCATTGTTAGTTATTTCTGTTTCATCCATATAGAAACCACCAATAGTAATTTGTTTATTAAAATTAATCTGAGTATAAGGGACATCTTCATCCCCTTGCCCCATATGAAAAGTACCGGGTGGAATATTTACCATACCAAATGGGATAGTCATTTTCCATGATTTTCTTTTAGCTGCTCCAATAAGTTCACCTCTACTATTATCAGATGATTTTTTAGAACCCCCACAAGATTGAAGTAAAAATACTAATAGTAGTGTGAATAACGCTCTGTTTTTTAAAAAAATTGCTTTTATTATCATTGTATTTATGAATAAAATATAATTAAGTTGTTAATGTTATAATTTAATAAATATTTAATATTTTTTCATTGTTATAATATTTTTAGTAGTTTTTGACGTTAAATATGTGTTTTTTTTTATGAAAAAGAAAAAATATGTTTTTTTCTAATAAAATGTGTTCAACTAGTATCTAAATCTTGGGGTTCTGATTATTTTTTTTGTTCCGTCTTTTGAGTTTTTATAGGATAGAAATGCATATCTGATATGAATTTCATGTGAAGTGGGTGATTTTGCGGATGTATTATTGATGGTAACATCTATTCCGTAGCTTATTCTTAGTGTATTATTTTTCAGAAAATACATTGCTATGTTTCCTATGATAGATTCTTGATTTTTATAGTATACTCCTATTTCTATTTTTTTATTGTAGATTTGACTTATACCTATCGTAAAAGTTGTAACGTACAGGTTACTTTTTATGAATACTATGGGTTCTATTTGTATTGATTTGGTTATATTTTTAGAAGTTCCTAAAATAAAATTATATATAATGAACGTAGAATTATTATCTATAAAATATTTAAATGGTGTGGCAAGTACATTTTGTATGGAGGCACCTGCATAAAATATAGGGTTTTCAAACATTATACCTATGTTTATATCTGGTCTATAATAAAATTCGTTGTTAGATCTATTTATGAGGAGCGGGTCATTTTTTTCATTAGGTTTTAATTGTTCGTAGTTGATTCCTTGTATTTGGAGTATTGGTGATATACCAAATGCTAGTTTATTATTTTTAATATGTATGTTATAAGAAAGATTTAATTGAGAGTATATATTATTACTGGCACCAATTTGTTCGGATGTAATGTTTATTCCGCTTATAAGTTTATTAGAAATAATGGGTTGGATGAAAAAAAATTGTTGTGAGTACGGTGCTCCTGATGTTCCGTTACTAAATGTAGAATATCCTGTCCATTGGGTTCTATAGAATATACCAATACTTGCAGATTCTTCCATGGCAAGCATGGACGGATTATAGTAGCTTTTATTATAAAAAAACTGTGTAAATTGTGGTATTTCTTGAGCATTTGTAGAGAGTGTTAATAAACCACAATTTATAAATAAAGAGAATGAAATATTTTTTTTCATTTTTGCTATTTAATTAGTTTAATGTAATAAGATGTGTATGCTTTATTTATGACATTAAAATTAAAATTATAATTTTAAAATTTATGTAATAATATTGTTTTTTATAATATGTAGGATATGAAATATAACACATTAAAATTAAGTATAATTTATATATAATAGGAATATTTTTCTTTATTAGAGAGTAATTAGGAGTGATTATCTATTTTTTTTATATAAATATAAGAATTTATATGTTTTTTTTATGGTATTGATATTCCTTTAATATTTCTATACAAAGCGAGAGCATTTCCATCGGTAAGTCCTGATATAAAGTCTAGTATGATACGTAATTGTAGGTAAATAGTGTTTGTGTTTTGGAGTTGGGGTTGAATGTCTTCAGGTAGTAGGTTGCAAATAATTTTATTTTTATGGGAGGGGTTATCTTTGGAGAAAACTTTATAGGAAGATGTGCAAAATGCTTCCATTAGTCCAGATATTACTTCGAATCCTGCGATTTCTTTTTGTTTTACGGGATGTGAGTTATAGATTTCTTTTCGGGATAGTTCTTTTATGTTTTTTAGGATATTTTTTGATGGGAGTATAGAGAATAGGTCTTCTTTAAATGTTCCGTTCATTATTTGTTGTTGGTGGGTGATGAATACTTCAGATGTTTGTTGGATGAGGCTTTTTATGGTTAGTGCTCTTAGTACGGCTATTTTTTCTTGTGGGGAGTTATATTTTTTTAGTTTGTCGGGTTGGAAGTTTTTTTCTATTATGTGTATAAATTTTTCTTGTACTACTTCGGAGTGTATCCATCCGAGTCGGCATGCGTCTTCCATATCTATTATGTGATAGCAGATGTCATCGGCTGCTTCTACGAGGTATGTGAGGGGGTGTCTTTCCCATGCTTTTTCGGTGTGTGTTTCGATGAGTTGGGTATTTTGTGCTATGTTGATAAATTGTTTTTTTTCGGATTGGAAGAATCCGTATTTTTGATGTGATCTTTTGTTTTTATCTTTTTCTTTGAAGAAGGATTGGCATGGGTATTTTGAGAAGGTGGCGAGAGTTCCGTATGTAAGTTTCATTTTATGGGAGTATTGATTGTTACAGAGTAGTCGGAATCCTTGTGCGTTTCCTTCAAAAGATATGAGGTCGTTCCATTCTTCTTCTGTGGTTTTGTTTTTAAATTTTTGTCCTTCGGGGTGGGTAATAAAATATTCGGATATAGCTTTTTCACCGGAATGTCCAAAAGGTGGGTTTCCTATATCGTGTGCGAGGCATGCTGCTGCTACGATGGATCCGAAATCAATAATTTGTGAGTACCATTTGAGTTCATTTTTTTTTGTTGGGGGTGGTAGTATTTTGTAGGCTACTTCTCTTCCTAAAGATCTTCCTACGCTGGATACTTCTAGGCTGTGTGTTAGTCGGTTATGTACGAAGTTATTTTCGGGTAGTGGGAATACTTGTGTTTTATCTTGTAATTTTCTGAAATAGGATGAGAATATAATTCGGTCGTAATCTGTTTCGAAAGGGTTTCTGATGAGATGATTTTCGTTTGTTTCTATTTGGGTTGTTCCGAATCGTTGTTTATTGAGTAGTGTTTCCCAGTTCATAAGGTTGAGTTGGATTTTTTTCTTGGTATTTAGATGGGCATTTCATAAGGATTTTATTTGCTATAAATTTTTGTTTATGAAAATATCCTATTACTACTATATTTTCTGATTTTGTGAGGTCTATGGGGAGGGGGTTATTATAATATACTCTTTCTTCTTTATTATTTTGGTCTGTCATGAGAAAGGAGCATGAGAGGTGGTCTGGGCTTGTTATTATTCCGATGGGTTTATTATATATGCTATCTTTTTTTAGTTTTCCTACTATGTGTATTGGGGATTCATCTCCGTTTATGTATTGTTGATGTGCTTCTGTAAAGGATAGGTATTTACTTGTATTTCCTGCTGTTATAATGATTATAAAGAGTGATACTGCTATAATGAATATTCCTATTATATGTGATTTTTTCATGATGGTGTATTTATTTTGATTTCTGTTAGTTTTTGTTCTATGTATTTTATTTTTTTGTCTATTGTGAGTATGTATAGGAATATTCCTATGAGTATTATGAGGATGATTGTTATTACTATATATATTTTTCCTTCTTTTCTGAAAGCATCAGCCATTGGTATGGATGTATTTTCAGATGTATGAGGTGTTATTTGTTGTGTTTCTTGGGCGTATATTTGGTGTTGTATACAAATAAATAAGATGGTTATTATTTTTTTCATGTTTGTTTTTTATTGTGCGACAAAGAATATTGCGTTTGCGAATAATAATTTTCCTTCTTCCCAAAAGGATCTGAAGAGTGGGTTATCTACCATGTAGATGATTGTTCCTTTATTATTATTTTCTACTCCGAAGAGGAGAGAGTTATCTATTGTTTTTTTGATTCTATGTCCTGCGAATCCGCTTGTGAGGGAATTTGTGGAGAAAGTAGCTACGTTCCATGCGTTTTTAGGTGGGAGGGTAGCGAATCTTTCTTCGCTTGTTTTTAAGGAGTAGTATATTTCTGTATATCCGAATGCAAGTGGGTGTGTTTTATCTATGTATGCTTTAAATATTGCTCCTGGTATATAGTTTTGTATTTCGTTTCTTTCTCTGTCTTTGTATTTTAGTTTTTTGTCTTCTTCTTGGTATTTTTTATTTTTGTTTTCGTGTTCTTTTATTTCGTTTTCGTTTTCAAATTCTTTTAGTTGATAAGATGGTCTTTTTAGGAATTTGTAGATTGCTTCTTGTATTGCTATAATTTTTCCTCCTTCTGATATATATTCGTCTATTTTTTTCATTTCTTCTTCTTTGATAGAAGAGTAAGATCCGTTTGGGAGGATGATTGTGTGGTATTCGTGTAATGCTATGTTTTTTAGGTTTTCTATTGGGAGTGTTGTTATGTTATATTGGAGTTGTTGTTCGAATAGATGCCATATTTCTCCAAAAGATAGGGATGATACTCCGTTTCCGAAGAGTACGGCTATTTTTGGGGTTTTGATGAATCTAAATGCGCTGGATCCAAAGTCGGATCCGGAATCTACAAATCCTGTGGTTGTTGTGTAGATTTCTTGTGAAAAGAGTGTTGATGCTTTTTTTATTAGTTGGTCTAGTTTTTCTCCTAATGCTTCGTTACGTTTTCGAGTTATGATGAGAGTTCCTTCGTTAAAAGTTTTTCCTTGGAGAGAGAATGGTGTTTCTGCATATCGGACTTTGACTTCATTTTTGAGTAAGTAGGATAGGAATTGTGCGTTTTTAAAAGTAGTCCATGTGGCTATATAAGCATATGGGGCTGTTTCGGGGATTTCATATTGAGGAGGTGTGTATTGTTTTGTTGTGGGAGTTATTTTTTCTGTGGTGGCAAAAGCTTTTAATCCTTGTGAATATGGGGTTGCCCATGCGGTTATGTCGTATGTAATGGAATCGGTAAGGGTTGTTTTTGGTTCGAAGAGTATGTGTGCAAGGATTCCTTTTGGTTGGTAGCAGCTGATGATGATGTCATTTTCTGTGGTGGTGAAAGTTTCTATGTTATTCGTGGTATAATTATACCCTTTTAATAATTTTGGAGTTGTTCCTATGCTGTGTTGTATTCCTAAGGTATTAAGCCATTGGGTAAGTTTTTCTAATTTAGCTGGAGGATTTTCTGCTTTTATGATGAAGGTTTTATATTGTCCTTTAAAGTTGTTTTTATTTTCAGAGAAGTAGTTTTGAAATTCTTTGAGGGTTCGTTCTATGTTGTTTGCGATGACTTCTATGGTAGATATTCCTGTGGTGAGATGGTGTTGGATTCTTGCTTTTAGTGTAAGAGTATCGTTTTCATCTGTGAGTATTCCTAATCCTGCTCTTCCTCCTCCTGCTTGTTCGTATGTCATTCCGATGGCACCGTTATAGGTAGGGTAAGTATCTCCATAAGAAGGATAGAGGAGGTCGAATCTTTCTTTTGTAAAGTAGAGCCATCCGTTTTTGTCGAAATATTTTGCGTGATTTTTTCCGAGTATTATTTGGAGGTCTTTTTGCCATGGGGAGATGAGTTCATGATGTGGATTTGCTGCGGGTGCAAAATAATATGGATTGTTTACTCCTTGTTCATGAAAATCAACGTGTATTTGTGGCATCCATTGGTTGTAGAGGGGTATTCTTTTTTGACTTTCTATTTGTGTCATCCATGCCCAGTCTCTGTTGAGGTCGAATAAGTAATGGTTTGCTCTTCCGCTTGGGTATAGTTCTGCATGTTCTTTGCTCTGAGGGTCGGGGTTATATTGTGCATTTCCGTATTGGTTATAAAAGTTTACATATCTATCTCTTCCATCGGGGTTTAGGCAGGGGTCTATAATTACTACAAGTTTTTCTAACCAATTTGCTTTTTCTGAATTAGGTTTTAGAAGTTCATACAGAGTAGCCATAGAAGCTTCTGTGGATACGGATTCGTTTCCGTGTACGTTGTAGCTGAGCCATACTATTGGGATTTGCGTAGTGGGTGTTCCTGTGATGATTCCTGTTCTTTTTAAGTTGTCAGTTTTGATGAGGTCTATTTGGGAGAGGTTTTTTTCTGATGATATTATAGCGTATACTAAAGGTCTGTATTCATAAGTATTTCCATATTCTTTTAAGAGAATTTTTTGAGAGTTTTTGGTTACGTGTTGGAAGTATTCTATGACTCTGTGGTGTCTTGTGAATCTTTCACCTAATTGGTATCCTAAAAAATCTGATGGGCTTTGAATCTGTGCTTTGAGTGTAAAAACGAAAAGGTAAAGAGATGTGATGATTTTATATTTCATAGAAAGTATTTTTTAGTTTATTAATAAAATAGTGTTTTTTAAATATATAATATAAAATAAATAAGTGTATGTATAGATTCTAAAAATTGATTTTTATTTTTTTTTGACATGAAAAAATACGAGAATGCTTTTATTAGTATTTTTCACAATGATAATATAAAAAAATGAATAGTATCATTTTTTTATTTCTTTTCTGTTTTTTTTGTAAAAAAACAAAAAGATGAGTGGTTTAAGTAAAAATAGACAAGAATATTTTTTTAAAACTTTACCACTATTTCGTTTATCTTTAAATAACTCTCCTTAGGCAAAGATATAATAAAAATTCATTCCTTTCCCTTTTAAAAATGTTACCATAAACTTTTTAAAAATAATGTTTAGGTAAAGTGCTTCATGTATTTACCAAAAAACCTTAATCATTATAAAAAAGATGTCTCCTTTTTGAA
>JASGCU010000018.1:17855-32656 GCA_030053935.1 Chitinophagaceae bacterium | reverse complement strand
TAACATCTCCTTAACCGAACTTTAGTTCGTGTTTTTTAATGGATTTTTATTATTTACTCACCTTAGGCAAGCATTATATTCAAAATGATACCATTCCAATGAATGGAAAGTTTATGAATATGTAAAATGTAAAGGTATGAATTTTTATTATATTTTTGCGTAAAGTGAGTTACTTATATATTTCCGAATCCGAATAGTATCACAAATAAGAGAGATGAGATAGCCATTGCTTTGAGTAAAGAATCTATTTTGTGTGCTTCTGTGTGTTTATGGAGTAGTATGGTTATTGCGATAAAAAGAGGGCTTGCCAAAAGATGGGAAGGTTGGTAGTTATTTATGTATGTATAGATGGTGGTAGTTGTTATGCCTATTATTATGAGTGTCCATTGGTATAGAATTGCATTTGTTTTTCCTATTCTGACGGGTATGGAGCGTTTTCCTGCGATTTTGTCGCTTTGGATGTCTCTTATGTTATTGATGTTGAGGACTCCTGTGGCAAAGGTTCCCATAGTTATTGCGGGAAGGAGTATTTGGGGGTTGAATTTGGAAGTAAAAATTATAAAACTACCTTCTACAGCTATAATTCCGAAGAAGAGGAAGACAAATATGTCTCCTAATCCTTTGTATCCGTATGGTTTTTTTCCGTTTGTGTATGCTATAGCGGCAATGATACTGAGTATTCCTATGGATAGAAATACAAAAAGGAGGGTTTTGTTGTGAGCAAAAGTATGGAGCAGGAGCGTTATACCTGTAAGAAGGGACAGTATAGTGATGATGTATATTGCTATTTTCATTTGATGGGGGGATATAGTTCCTTTTTGTACGGAGCGGGTTGGTCCTTTTCTGTTGTTGTTATCTGCTCCGTGTATAGAGTCTCCGTAATCATTTGCGAGGTTAGAAAGTATTTGAAGGAGAAAAGCTGTTATAAGTGTGAGCGAGAATATGTTCCAGTTGATGGGGGTTTGTTTTGATGCTATTATGGTAGCAAAGAGTATGGAAGCGAGGGAGAGAGAGAGGGTTCTTATTCTTATAGCATTGATCCAGTGTGTTACTTTTGAAAGAAGCATTTTATGTTATTATTCTGTTATGAGGAGTTTTTCTGATATATTTAGGATTTTGATATTTTGGTATTTTTGGTATTTTTTAATAGTGTTATATGGGTCGCTGGTGGGTTCATCGGATAGGTCAAAAGTTCCGTAGTGCATGGGGATACATATTTTTGCTTTCATGTCTTTGCAAGCTTGTATTGCTTCTTGTGGGGAAATGTGGCTGCTGCTCATTATCCACTGTGGTTTGTATGCTCCTATTCCTATTATAGCATAGTCTATGGGAAAGAGTTGTCCTATTTTTTGGAAATGAGAGTCATATCCTGTATCGCCACTGAAATAGATGTTTTTGTTGTGGGAGGAAATTACGAAAGATCCCCAGAGTGTTTGGTTATCATCAAACATTCCTCTTTTAGACCAGTGCCTTGCGGGGAGGAAGTATATTTTTATTTTTGTGGTGTCGGTATCAAATTGTTGGTACCATCCGGCTGTTTGTGTTTTTGTAGATTTGTTCCATTCTAAAAAAAGTGCATCCATTTTTAATCCTGCAAGGATTTTGAGGTTGGGGTTTTTTTTGAGTAATAAGGATATACTTTCTTTATCGCAATGATCTCTGTGGTCGTGTGAAATGAGTATATAGTTGATACTTGGGAGTATGTTTGGGTTTATGGGGAAAGGTGTTATTCTTTTTATGAATGGGGGGTTGGAGAATATGGGGTCTGTAATGATTTTTATGTTGTTAATACGAATAAAGAAGGTAGCGTGTCCAAGCCATACTATTGAGTTTTGTTGAGAGTGTATCCATGAGGTGTCGTTTATTATTGGGATTGACCATTTATCTTCTTTTTTTTGTTTTTTTTGTGGATTTGATTGGAGCATCCACTTGATGAGGTTGGATATTTTTGGAGTATAAGGGAAGTTTAGGTTGAGGAAATTTCCTTGTTGGTCTACGGGATTTCCTTTCCAATGTGTATCATTTATTATTGTTTTTAGTTGGGTATTTTTTGTGTATTTTGGGGTGCTTGGTTGTTGTTCTCTTTTCAAATTAAAATATATGAAAAAGAATAGGATTATAGAAATTATGGAGAGAGTAATAATTATGGTTTGTGTTTTTGGGGATGGCATGGTATTGTTTTAGAAATATGATGGGCAGAGGGTTTTATTAGATTTATGTCCTTTGAGTCGGATTCTATATATGATCATAAATTCGTGTGTTCCCGTAGTATATGCGGAGAGTCCTGATGAGAGTACGTCATAAGAGTATGAAAATCTAAAGTTTTCATGAAAATAGAGTTGGGATAATATAGAGAGGGTGTTTTCGGTTTTATAAGAGAGTCCTACTCCTAATATATCGTGGAAAATAGCTATGAGATTTATATCTGCACCGAAGTTTTGAACGTCTTGTATTCTAAAGAGTATAGATGGTTGTAATTGGATTTGGTGGTGAAGTCTGTATAGTTTTCCGAAGTTTATAAAAATATAGGGTGTTTTTTGAAATTTGGTAAGAGAAGAATCGTTGTTGAATATGCGAGTTTGAAGAATATAGGGAATGGAGAATCCAAAATATGTTTTACTATTATAGTAATATACTCCTACTCCAAAATCGGGGGTATAAGTAGAGATAATTCCTGATAGAAAAGGGTCTGCTTTGTCTTTGAGAGTGAGTTTGTTGTAGTTAGATTCCGCAATTGACATCCCAATGCTCAGTCCGAAGGAAAGATTTCCGTGTTTGTATGGTATTCTGTAGGCATAGGAGCTGAGTATGCTGTAGACGGTGTTGATACCGATATTTGTATTGCTGAGAGAGATTCCTACGCTGATGGGAGTTTTAGGAACGTGCATATCCATAGTAAATAGGTTAAGTGTTGGTGCTCCATCTATGTTTATCCATTGATTTCTATGTAATACGGCAGTGTTTACCATTGCATGACTTCCTGCGTACGCGGGATTCAGGACGATTCCGTTGAGCATATATTGCGTAATGATAGTTTTATTTTGTGCATATCCTTCACCGAGAATTCCTATTATCAAAAATATATAAAATATGATTTTTGTTTTTTTCATTTTTTTTGTTATTTTTTTGTTGTATTATCTCACTAGTTCTAAATGCCCTGAGATTGGCTTTGTTCCGTCTTTGAGGTCTATGACATAAAAGTAAGTTCCTTCTGGTATTTTTGTATTTATAATTCCTGTGGATATGTTAGTAATTCCTTCAAAGACATTGCTTTTGTTATTGTATCCATTTGTTCTGTACAGTAATATTCCTTGGTGGTTAAATATACTTACTTCGTTTTGAGGATAGAGTTCTATGCAATCTATAATAAATGTATCATTTTGTCTGTCTAAATTGGGAGATAATCCGTTATAGACAAGGACTTCAGATGGAATAGTAAATTTTTCTGTGAAGGAACAGTAGGATTGGTCTGTGAGAGTGACTTCATATTCTCCTCCTGGGGATTCTGTAAGAACGGGAGTATTTATAGATACGTTATCGGATAATCTTTTCCATACTATTCCATTTATTCCTATTCTTTCCAAAGTAGTTGCTGATGCATATCCGGAGCTTTCTGTGCATTTGCTTTTGGTTGTTTCTACTATTATGTGAAAAGGAGGAGATTTTTTGGTAAAGGTATGTGCATTATCAATGGTTACTGCTCTGAAAGGAGAGAAGCATCCGGTAAAATTATCTTTGGCAGTAATGATATAATTCCCTGCTTTGAGTTTTTTTGGGTTGTATCCTATATAGAGAGCTTCTGTGGTGTCTTCGGGACTGAACCAAAAATATTCATATTGTGTGTAATTAGTTTCTACTTGAGTAATAGCGGAGCCATTAGCGGAGTCACATCTCGTGTGGTGAGAAAGTACAAAGACTGAAGGAGTTGGTGGTATGTTCGGTTGAAATGGGATTTGTATGGATTTGATTGTAGGACATAGATTGGTGTTGTTTGTAACTAATGCTGTATAATATCCGTGTACTCTATTATTCAGTATAATATTTGATTCGTAGAGAAGTCTATTTCTAGGAGTGGTATCTTGTCCTGTGAACCATTTTTGTGATGATTCCAGAGATTGTTTAAAATTTTGAAAATTTATTTTGATAGATCCATTTGCTATTATTTCGTTGCAATTGGTGACGGGGTTTATTACTTGTAGATTCACTTGAGGGTAGTTGTAGTTTCCTTTTACTTTTATTTTTATAGGGTCAGAAACACATGTAGTATCTACGGTATCAAATACTTTTAATACATACGTTCCTTCAGGTAGGGCGGAAAATATATGAGAGCTGTCTCGAGAGTTTTTATAGTATGGGGATTGAAGGGAATCTGTGCTTATACGGAATCTAAATTCTGATTGTTTTCGTTCTGATGGGAGTTCTATTATATTTGCTATAATTTGTCCGTCGAAGGGGGCTTTGCATTTTTCGTTTATTTTTGCAACGTGCTGTATTTTTATAGTTTGTAAAGCAATGCTGTACATTTGATAGGTGGCTGTTTGGGTGCATCCTGTTAAGTTATCTTCTACCAGAACTGTATATTTTCCCATATTTAATCGTATTGCTTCGGGGTCTACAGAAACAGGACTTCCTGTTGTTTCTGTTCCTTTATACCATGTAAATGTATATTTATTTGGGTCTGTGGTTTTATTAGCAGTGACTGTGAGTTTTCCGTTTGAAATAGGAGCTTTACAGGTAGTTATGAGGTCTCTTTTCGTAAGTTCTATGGTAATAGGAGGAGTGCTGTCAGGAATGAAGAGGGGGAGAGCAAAGCTATCTTGGGTAGTGCATTCTAATTCTCTATGAGTGGCGGTAAGATAGTAAGCTCCTTTTTTGAGTCCATATAGAACAGGGCTTTCAAATACTATGGGATTTTCTTTTTTGATATATGGGGGTGTGGTATAGAGGGTATAGGTGTAATCACTTGGTTCTCCAAAAGGCATGGATAATATAGTTATTTTTCCATCGGGGTTGTTGCAGCTGGTGGCTTCTTTTACGGATATATTGGTGGGGTTCATTTGTATGATAATAGGTTGTTTTTCTACCACAAAGTTTGCAGTATCGGAGGAGCATCTTTTGGTGGTATCTCTGACGATGATTTGGTAATTTCCATATAAGAGGTTTGTTGGTCTGAAAGTATTGTTTAAAGTATTTTTATATATGGTATTATTTGCATTTTGAGTCAAGTACCAACGGAAAGAATATTGTGGATTATTGGGATCTTGGGAAAGAGCATTATTGAGAGAGAGTTGTAATTCTCCTGTGCCAAATGTTGGAGAACAGCTTCTATCGGGGTTTATGGGGGTGATAAGTATTTTTGTAGGTTCTATATTTTGAGGGATGGTAAATGATTGGTCGGGTTTTAGAAAACATTGTGTGGCATTGTGTTGTATAGCGAGTAAAAATGTTCCTGCTACTTGTCTTTGTAATATTTGACGTGAGGGGGTATCTAATTGAGGTGGTATAAGCGCTGTTCCCGCAGGGTTTTTCCATGTGTAGGTAAATTTTTTGGTAAGAGAATTTTGGTCTGCGAGGTATTGTTGGTTAAAAAAGAGTTCTTTTATTTCGATGCTTCCGTTTGCAAGAGCTTGGCATTTCGTTTGGGGGACTATCATTGGTCGTGTGATAAGGAGTCGCGGAGTATCTACTTCTATTGTTATCGGATATTCTACGAAACAGTTTGTTAGGATGCTCATAGTTCTCATTCTATAATCGCCGTATTGAAGTTTATTATAAGTATATGAGAAGTTTCCGTTTAATTTTCCATTTGTTCTGAATAACATAGAATCTCTGTTAGTCGTTATTGGGAGAGTAGAACTTCCCCGAAAGAATATTGTTCTGTAAAGGGTGTCGAAAGATTTGTTTCTATCGGCATCTTGAGGGATTATGAGAGTATGAATAATTCCATTTTGGAGAGTGTTTATACATCCTTGGTCTTTTTGGGTGATAGATGGTACTATATTTGGGTTTATGGTTTGGTTAGGAAGGTATAGTTTATAGAAAGAGGATTTACAGTATTTATTTTTTCCTTTTGTGGTAATAGCTCGGATATAATATGTAGATGAATCTCTGTTAGAGATGGAGTAGGTGGTATCTGTTGCGGTTCTTGTTCTTATAGGGTTTAAAGATCGCGTAATATTATCTTCGTAAAATTTCCATGAGTAATTATCTATTCCTTTGGGTGTTACATTATTGCTGGATACTTGTATTTTTCCTGCTATTTCTGTTTTAGAAGTGTCACAGGATAGGTTTGGAGATATGTCGTTAGAGGTGAGAAAGAAAGAAGGTATGGTAATATTTTTTTGTATTTGATAGGTAGCTGTGGTTTGACATCCTTGTCCTTGTCCTGTGGTGCCTGGTTTTTTTTGTATTCTTATGGTGTAGTATGGATTTGTATAACTGGATAAGCTATCTAAAGAGAGAGTATCTCCTCTTTTGATAGCATTTCCCTGGTACGATGGGGAAGGTGTAGCGAATAATCTTGTATTTATGGTTACGGTATCTTGTGCTTTAAACCAAGATACATAGTATTTAGAAAGGTATTTTGTTTGATTTATGGTGCTGTCGCCTGGGTGACGAAGAGTAAGTATTATTTTCCCATCTCCTTGATTTGAAATACTATCACAATAGGAAGAGGGGGTTATGTTTACTACGTCAAGAATAGGATCTGTTTGTTTATCTTGTATTTGGATATTGAGTGTATCGGAGTAGCAAAGGGATGTTTTATGTCTTATTCGGACTTTATAAGTATTTTCGGAAAGAGAATCTATTGTTGTGGTATCTGAGGTGGGATTTGTGGTTACATATTTTCCATGAGTATGGTTGATAAAAGGAATATTTTGTCTATACCATATATATCGGTATTTTTTGAGATTTGTCAAGGAGTCATTATAGAGAGAGTCGTTTCCTGCGGTTCTCATTATTTTCAAGAGGGTTATGTTCCCATCTTTTGGGAAACAGTTAAAGTTATTCCGGGTAGAAAAAGTATCTACATTTATACGTTCTGTGGAGGCGGGTACTTCTATGGAGGTAGTAGTAAGGCATCCATTATTTACAGTATCTGTATATTTTGCTTTGAGTGTATATACACCTGTTTTGAGAGTATTCAGGCTGTCTCTTCGGGCAGAAGATGATACCATGAAAGAAGTAGGTCTTGCTGGAATAGGGTTTATGAGAGCATTGGTAGTATCATATCTAGTGAACCATTTTATGAATCCTTTGCTGAGTGCATTATTTATAGCATATTTTATAGTGCCGTTTCCTATAAACGCAGGTTGAGAACAATAGCTGTCGCGGGAGGTTCCATTAAATTGTATAACGGGGTTATGGGTACTATCTGCAAGTATAGTTTCGTAGGAGTGGGTTTTACATGCGGTGGTGGTGTTTGTTCCTGCTACTTGGTATGTTCCTGCTATGAGATTTTGAAGAGTATCGGTTATTCTCCCTGCAAAAGAGAGTGTTGATGGGAGAGTTCTTTTCCAGTTGAATACAAAATTACTGGTAGTGGTATCTATTCCATTTTTAGAGATGGAGTCAATTTTTATGATGCTTCCATAGTTGGGAATGCAGTTTTTTTGAGGAGAAAGGGTGAGTTTTTTTATTTCTACTTGGTCGGGATTATGTTGTATGGTGTAGGAACGTGATACAAAACATTCATTGAAAAATAAAGTAGATGGAGCACCTGTTCTGTAAGTAGAACTTAGAGGTTGAGTTATGGGATAAGATACATTGTAAGAAGTAGAAATAATAGTATCATTTGTTCCTAATGGGCTTGTGGGCGCACCTTTGAAAAAATAGAAGTTGAGAACTTTTTGAGATGCTGTAGGTGATCCAAACCAGGAAAGATCGGTATCTACAGATATTAATTTGAGGGAGTCAGTTGTGGTAATGCCGCTTCTTCGGACTACAAATATTTCTCCTGGTCTGAGTATTTGGTTATTTCTTATCATAACGGTTCCGTTTGTGTTTATTTTAATATTGTAAGTAGGCATGCTTCTTTGGATAGTAGTGGTGTAGGTTTGTGGAGGTCTTTTGAAGAGAGAGTCTCTTTTTACAGAATCATAACCCATTCTATTGAGAGGAGTATTTGCTTTATTCCATTGGAAAGAAAAAGATCCTGATTGGTGGGTATCAAGGGTGTCTTTTTTAGGGATTACGGTGATGGCTCCATTTTTGAATATATTGGTATCACAAGTAGTGTTGTTTTTTACAGAATAGGATTGGACAATAGGTTGGAAAGCGTGTGATTTCAAAGTATCTGTATGAAAACCTGTCCAGCATTGGTTATCATTGAGTTTTGTTTTTTGGCGGGCTATGAGAGTGTATATTCCCGCAGGTAATTTTCTAAAAACTACTTCTCCATTTATAGCAGTATCGTTTCCGAAGAATATTTGGTTTTTTCTATGAGCGGTATCAGGGTCTATGCGTCTAAATGTTATTCCATTATTATCTGTGAAAGAGAGAGAGTCATTGGTAAGCGATGGTGTTTCAATTCTTCTAAAAAGGGTAGATGGTATTCCTCTCGCAACTAAATAGTAGTTATAATTTATGAGGTTATATGATCGGTCTGTATTACCGGTAGGGTTGTGTATTTTTACACTCATTTCTCCTATGGGTGAGCATTTGTCTAAATGTCTTGTAAATTGAATATGGGCATTTCTTTGATCGGTATATGGCAGGTTTATGGATTGTTGGTAACGACATTGATTTGCAGTGTTTGTCATAACTACAGAATATGCACCTGATGCTAAGCTATCTATATCAGATATTGTGTTTGTGCTGGTTATAGTAGGCGTAACATTTATAGTGCCGGTTCCTGCAGGTAGTATAGTAGATGTCCCTGATAGAAGGATATCCTGAATATTTGGGGTATTTTCATAATCTGCACTCCCCTGATACCATTGAAAGGTATGTGCTGTTGCAGGAGAATTAATTTGAATAGCAATACTTCCTAATGTATTACAGTCGGCGGGAGTTAATCCAGATCTTCCTCCAAATGTTCTTGAAGCAGAAGTAGAAGTATCTATTCGGGGACGAAGATTGTTCACTCCATCATTTACTACGATAGGATAATATGTATTTGTTCTACATTGGGATATAGAATCGTATGATTCTACGGAGTAATTTCCTGCAATGATACCTGTCAGATGAGGACCTTTATAGTTTGCTTTATTTATGGTTTTTCCTTGATAGACAGTACTATAGTTAAATATACTATCTATAACTGTTCCTGTAGCGTTTGGAGTTTTTTTGAACCAAGTATATGCTATAGCGGTATCAAATCCTATGGGAGTGGGAGGATTGGGAGATGGGGTACCTGGTTGTGTAAAATTAAAAGCAGTATTGGTAACATGCGCAGCACCGTTGGGTTGGCAATTCGTTTGAGTATTTTGAGATGTGCTAAGCGTAATACCTATTTGCATTTCTCTCACGTATCTATTAATATTTCTTGTACAATTGGTAAGAGTATCTGTGACTTGGGTTGTATACCATCCGTGGAGGAGTTTGTATGCAGTATCTTGTTTAGTAGTACCGAATAGGACTCTGGCAGAGTCATTGTTCATTGCTTTTCCAATAGCAGAATTTCCTTGGTACCACTTAAAGGTAACACCACGAGAGACAGTAGAGGTAGAAGTGGCTTGTATTTCTCCTATTGGTTTACTCAGATTACAAGCAAAATTATCTCGAGAAACAGTAACAGAAAGAGGCGTCACATAATAATTATTTCTGATATTAAAAGAGTAGGCGTTTGATGCGCATCCTGTGGAGTCGTAGATAAGTTTGAGAGAATAATCACCCGCATCTAAGTTTCTGATTGAATCTGGAGATATACTTACTTTTGCTCTACCCTGTGTGCTTCCCTTTCTAACAGTTATATCATCATTATTATTAATAATTTTGGTATTATCAAGGATAGATGTTCCATAAAACCATTGGTATTTTATACGAGAATTATCTGTTCCCGTAGAAAAGGAAAGTGAGACTGATCCGGTCACAGCAATTTTTCCGTTAGGATATATACGAGATCCTGGACAAGCGGTAACGCGTGTGATGCTTTGAGAGCTGAGTGTAGGAAGTTTTGTAAGATCGTTTAATACCGTGAGAGAGGTCGATTTTTGACAAAGAGAGGATTTGCGTATGATTGTGAGAATGTAGGTATTTGCTGGTACCTTATCTAATAGCGCATGAGTATTAGTTTTAAATGTGTCGGGTTTACTTCTATTTGAAAAAGCCGTCAATACATTATTTCCGGCTGTTGTCCATTGAAAAGAATAGTTATTGATATTATCACCTGAGTAAAGAGCATTAAAACGCGCTGCGGCACGCCCATTAAACTTATGAGTAATATTAACACTCGTATCGCAAACAGTATTTTTACGGGAGGAGATTCCAGAAGTAACGGGTGAAAAACTTGGCTCTATCAAACTGTCTGCTATATTTATGGATATGTTTCCCGATGTACACCCTAAGGCATTGGTTACGGTTACAATATAATTTTGCCCTTTTTTTCTTTTTAAGGTATCTATTCTTGAAGTTTTAGAATACCTAGAAATGGTAGTTGCTGGTGAAACAGAACTCTCGTACCATTCATAGAGATAGGGAGAAGTATTCTTACTTATAAAAGAAGTGCTATCTTGCACAAAAATAGAAATATATCCGTCATAAGTATTGATTACACAACCTGTATTTTTCTTTGTTTTTCGAATTATAATGGATGGATTTTGAGGACTTTGGTCTATAGTGTTAGTATTTGTTTGGATACAGCCCGTAGAAGTTTGAGTCGCTTTTATGGTATAAGCTCCATAAGTTTTATTGGTAATAATAGAATCGGAAGTCAATAACATCGTAGTATCACTACCTGTAAACCATCTGAATGTATACCCTGTTCGTGTATAGGTGTTGTTTTGGATAATGGATGCAGAAAGCTTCCCTGTTCCTGAAGTATTACAAGATACATCGGGTGTTTTTTTTATATAGAGAAGAGGGAAATTTACAGAATCTCTTATTTCAAAAATACGAGCTTGGGATTTGCATTGGTTTATCGTTTTGGTAGCTACGAGAGTATAAAAACCTGCACCTCTTTGAGAAATGGAAGATCCCGTTATTCCTGCTATAGCACTACTAGCAGTGACTACTTGACCATTATACCACTGAAATGTAAATCCATCAGTAGTGGGAGTAATTCCATTATTCACTAATGCGGAGATGGATCCAGTATGTTTAGAAGGTACGCATCCTGTGTTTGCTCGGACAATACTCCTATTACTGATAGAAAAAGTATCGGGTCTATCTATAACTGTAAGGAAAGTATCTCTTGAACACATTTTTTGTGTATTAATAACACGAGCTGTATAAAGACCTGGTGACAAGCTATCAAATATAACGGGAGCAACTAGAAGTATATTATCTACTAAAGAGGTTCTCGTTTTTATTTTTATATTATTTTTGTAGAGTTCAAACCTATAGCCGGATGGTGGTATGGAATTAGTAATACGGGAACCTGCGGAGAGAGAGATTTTTCCATTATGAAAAGTAGGACTACAATATGTATTGGCAGTAATCATTACATTTGAAAATTTTGGAGAATCTAATTGATTGGGAACCGTTATATTATAAAGAATAGTATCACAATTTCTATTATTTTTATAACGGAGTGAATAATTTCCTCCCAATAAGGTATTGATACTTCTTACAGTGTCTGTTTTAGTAGTTACTAAGGCGGAATTATTTGTGGCATTATTATTTGTATAGAGATCTAACTTTGCTAATGATATAGTTTGAGGTGTTCCTCGAAAAATTCCTAAATTATAGGGAAGCACATCATTCGTATTGATGGCGTTTTGCAAATATATTCCACCATCTCCTGCCCCCGAACAAAACGTATTAGAAATATATCTTATGTTTCTTCTGTCCAAGAGGATTGGGAGTATACTATCTCTGAGTAATATGAGTTGTTGGGTTTGGCATCCATTTATTATATCCGTTACTCGCACTCTGTACACTCCATTTACAGCAGCCATATTTGATCCTAATAATCGTATAACTTTTCCATTCGTGGTATCTTGTTTATAAGCAGGTATTCGCACTAAGGTCACATTGTCATTTTTTAAAATATCGTATTGGTATGTTACAGGATTAGGAGTGCTTACTCTCGTTGTTATACTTCCTGAACCATCTGATGCATTTCCACAAAAAGTATTTGCTACCACTGTATTATATACAATGGGCTTAGAAGTAATATCTTGAACATACACAGAAACAGTATCAGATTTACAACCCGAGGGACTCGTTGCTTTTACCGTGTAATATCCTGCACTTACATTGGTAACGGTACTCGTAGTAGCTACAGATATAGAAGAATTGATAGGGTTTATTTTTCCTGCATACCAAATATAGGTAGTATTTGGTATGGGTGAACTAGCAGAAACAGACCCATTAGGATTCGTACAACGAGTAACATTATTTGTTACAAAAGCAGAGAGAGAAGTATTGCTTATAGATGGGTCGGCTTGAAGAGTAATATTTACATTAGAAATATTGCATCCCGAAATAGAATCGCGAACTATAAGAGTATAAGCATTAGCAGAAAGTCCTGTTGCTTGTGTCCCTAATGCAACTGTAATATTATTTCTATCTAACCATGTTAATCTATACTCAGTGTCTCGAACTATCCGCACGGTGTCTCCGTTTTTTATTATTTTTGCTATTGCTATTCCATTGGGAGTTTGACAACTGGTAATTAGTGCTGTTTGTTTCAGAGCAGAACTTACTGTAGGCATAGTATTAAACATAGTTATACTATATACATTACTGACACACCCAGCTACATCTGATGCTTGAACCCCATATACCTGTGAAACACCATTGGGAGTCCCTAAATTTATATTAGTTCCTTGTCCATATAAATTACTCGTAGAACCATTTAAATACCATTTAAATGTATAATTATTAATTATTTTTGTCTCAATATCTATGCTCGATGTTCCCGTTACTTTTATATCATCTATAGTAACGTATCTAGTAGGTTGTCCATTAAAAATCCCTTCTATTTCAAAGCTTATAATACTATCTGTACTATTTATCAAAACACTACCATTGTTAGACCCTTGAACATTAATATTAGCAATATCTATCCAAGGACCTGATTCATTTTTTTTGTATTTATATTTATTGGTAGCGGTATTAATTACATTAATATTAAACCAAAAAGTTACTCTTTGCATATTTTTAACGTCCATTCTGCCTGTAGTAAAAGTATACGAGGCACCGTAAGGGACATTATTCGATAGATTGATTTTTAATGCTTTATTATTTGGTGCTGTTGATGTTACATTTGTAGAAATAGTTCCCGAGCTTGCAGTAGTAGAAGTAGTCCATGCGTTAGGTAAGCTACCTTGTGATGTATTAAGCGTTCTGTTTTCAAAATTCTCTGAATATAATTCTATACTATTCCCTCTAGGGACTGTCTCAGATATATATGCTGTTGCCTGCCCATTTGGAGATCTATTCTGATTACAGAGTTCATTATTTTTTATCCTATCTGCTCTTACTTGATATGTGGGGCATTGCACAGTTATAACAGCCCATTCATTTTTATATAATGTATAGCATCCTACTGTTTTTGTATCTCTTATTTGATATTGAAACGAATCCTTCCCTATAAAATTTACATTGGGAGTGTATTCAATTTTATTTGTTGTGGCATTAATAGATGCTCTACCATATATGGGATTTGTAACAAGAGAATGGATATACAACGTATCGAGTAGAGGATTGAGAAGCATATCATTCTGTATGACATTCATTACATTGGCAGGATAGTTTTTGGTAGCAGAAGATATTTTCCCTGTTATAGTATCTGTATCCATCATAGTTTGTAAAGATACCACCCCAGAAGTTCCAACACACACTGTTTGTTCGTTACTATAACCACCTGTGGATCCCGTAAAACCATAAAAAACCGAATCTGCACCAAAGACAGAAAGCATATCGTCTGTATGAACAAATCGTTGGTCTCCGTTTACGAATAGACGTATAGTTTGGCTCGTGGTACTCGTATATGTCCATCTAATAGATATGTTATAACAGGTACCATTTTCTACATTACTTTGATTATTAACCAAATATAATGTCGATATTTTTGGATTAGCGAGATCTCCGTTGTAAACAATAGTTGTATGGTCATAATTTGGATCGCTAAGTTCATATCCATTGTTCCATGTGTCAAACTCTACTCCTATTGATTTATTGATACCTTGAAATCCTAATCCACCACCAATCGATCCCGTAGTATTTTGTCCATTGGAACTATTCTGTAAAACAAAAGCAAATCCATCAGCACCATTATGATCTTTTGTGCCAAACAAGAGCTGAAAATCAAGCTGGAAATTTTGCCTTACGTATAATTTATCTCTCCACCAAACAAATCCTTTTCTATTACCATTATCCGGAGTAATTTGAAAACATCTCTTAGAAATTTTGTTAGCATCTCCGTTTATGACAAAATCCGCATAATAATCGGGAATAAATGTCTGCCCATTCACCACCACAACATTTCCAAAAACCACTAAAACAAAGAAAATATATCTTTTCATTTTTTATATTTATTTTTTAATAATTTTTATATACAAGATAATAATTTTATAGTTTCAAAAAGGCACTCCTAGTTTAATAATAAAATAATATAATTTTTTTAAATCTTTTGTTTTTTTAAGTATCAAATGCTTTACCAATAATGTTACCAATAATGTTACCAATAATGT
>JASGCU010000018.1:0-17755 GCA_030053935.1 Chitinophagaceae bacterium | reverse complement strand
TTTTAAGTATCAAATGCTTTACCAATAATGTTACCAATAATGTTACCAATAATGTAAGTATATTTTCTTTATTAATTTCATCTCTTCTAGATTTGTATAAGGCAACTTTTTATTTGAATTAAAAATAAACTACCTAAATAAATCCATTTTTTATTATTTAGAGCATTACAAAAACATATATTAGTTTTATTCCCTATTTTATTCATAATTTACATTTTTAGTACAATTTAACCATATATTATTAAATAGTGAAAAAAATAATACCTCTCTTATACATCATTATCTTTCTTATCATTGGAAATACAAGCAATTGTTTTTCTCAATCGGTGCGAGTAGGAATAAAAGTTGCACCCGTCATAGCATACAACAGAGCAGAATTTTCTCCCGCAGATGATTCTTTAGATATTGCATCGGAAGGAGCATATTTTTCTGCTTTTCCATCTTTTGTGATACATTTTGGAATAACAGATGTCTACCACATTGTTTCGGGTATAACCTACGCTCCTAAAACTATCCACTTTTCTCTCAATCCCAAAAATAAATATACGAATCTGAAAGAAGAATATACTCTGCAATATATACAAATTCCACTTCTTTTTAAGATGAATACACCCGATTTGTTACCAGGATTCAGAGCTTATGCCCAATTAGGTGCTTTATTTGACATACATATTCATCTTAAACCCAAAGATGATAAAAATTATTTTATACAAAAAGTGAACCCCATAGATATAGGGCTTTCTTTTGGAGCAGGGGTAGAAAAAGATATTTTGCATCAATTAGTTATTTTTGCAGGAATATACTACAATAGAGGTATGCTCAATGCAGTATCCGAAGCAAAGCAAAAAAATCTCATAATAAAGAATGATTTTATCTCTTTAGATATAGGAATTAAATTTTAAATCATTATCATGTTCAAATTATCTCTACTCTCTCTATTTTTCGCCACGGGATGTTTTTATAAATGCCCGATAGAAGGAATAGATTTAGAAAAATGGAAAAAAGACAAAATGGGATGTTTAGGAAAGAGGGGGTATTTTTTAGACACCCTGATCGCACAAAAGGAATCTCTCAAACGTTTATACGAAAGAGATATTACCTATATTTTTGGCAGACCTGATAAACAAGAACTCTACACCAGAGGGCAAAAAGTTTTTATCTATTATATTTATTCCGCAGACAATTGTTCCCTTCAAAAAAAAAACATTACCTTAGAAATAAAGTTTAATTCTATAGGTTTAACAAATGAGATATTTGTAAGGGAGTTGTGAGTAGTTAGTGATTAATATCAATGATGAATTATGAATAAATACAATCTCTTTTCCTTAAAAGGAGGGCAAAGAGACGGTTTGAATAACAAAAAGATAACAAAAAATATTGTGTATGCTTTTTGCATTCCAATTCAAATAATTATATTTTTTATTTAAATATTGTAATAAAAATATAAAAACACAAAATATTTTTTTAAAATTAGATTGCCTTGTTCCTGTTTTATATAAATAAGAACCTTATTATTTATAAATATATTAATAATTACATTACATAGAGATAAAAAATATAAAATATCTGGTTTAAATGTAATTTAGCACACTTTGTACAATATAAAATTATATATTCATTTTCATTAATTTTTTATGCTTAAAAGAATCTTTTTAGTATTGTTTTTTCCCCTTATTACCCATGCTCAAATAAAAGAATTGAGACACTATCAATTTAAAAATAATGGGAATAAGGATAATCCATTATTGGGAATAGCTACACAATTATACAGATGCGTTATAGCCGAAAAAAATGGAAATATAAAAACACTTCAAAACATTGTAATAGGTAATGCACAAGAAATAAGTGCCATTTCTTTTAATCCTACAGGGAGTTATTTTGTTACCGCTAATGATGACTATGCTATTGAGTTTAGATCATTTAAAGAAGTAAACCATATTCTAAAAACATATAAAAAAAAACATCTCAGCGTTATAAAAACTATTATTTTTAGTCCCGACGCTCGCTATATGATAAGTAATAGTTCAGATGGAATAGTAAGTGTATGGAATTTAGAAAACGATATGCTTTTTAGAAAATTTAAAAAACCTATTTCTGCGAATACCATAGCTATAAGTCAAAATGGAGTTTATTTAGCAATAGATGTAAGTAACGACATTCATATTTGGTACATAGAAGAAAATGTACAAGTTGCTACATTGAGTGGGCATAAAGGAAATATTTTTGCTATGAAATTTAGTCACGATAATGCTCTCTTGTCAAGTGCAGGAGATGACGGAAACATAATATTATGGAATACAAAAACATGGACCAAAAATAAAAATTTACAGGTACCTAACAATAAGAATATAACCGCTTTAGATTTTCATTTCAATAATAAATACCTCATAACAGGTGCTGATAATGGAGAAATAGATATATGGAATATCAAAAAAAACCAAATAATAAAAACGCTTATAAATCAAACATCCCCCATTAATAATATTCATTTTTGGAATGACTTTAACAAACAATCATCTTTATTTTACGTATCTGATAGCTACGGATTATATATATATGATACAAATGATTTAGAACCTGAACATAATTCTGTAGTGAAAGAAAGCGTGGATAATTTTATTACAAAATGGTCTAAACGAAAAGAAACAGAAACTATAGACGAATATCAAAAAAGAGTCAACGACTCTACTATGCGAAAAGAATACAATAAGAAAAAACAAGAATTTACCACAAGTAATGCCCTTAAAAAACATAAATTAGAATCTCCCGATAAAGAACCGTATGACAAACAAAGCCAAAGTTATAACGTCACTTTTGCAGGGTTACGATCTATACCTCTTCATGTATCCGAAGAAGAACAAGCATCTTTTGAAAGTAACTACAATAATCTCCAATATCAAAACCCCGTGTTTGCTTTAGGAGAAGACGACGAATTTTACCTCACATACATAGAAGCAGTAAATCCAGAAACTCAAAAAGTATACATATACGACATAACTGGTAACTATAATACCACCACCAATAAAGAAGAAGAACAAACCGTAGAAGAGATGGAGTTTGTACCCGTAGAAATAATTAGAGAAGTGGTAGCCGAAGAAGAAAAACTGAAAACCGACTTAAAAGAATCTATTAAACAAGAAACAACCCGAGGATCAATAACAGAAAATGTAATATCTAATGTCAACACATCTACCGAAATAGTAAATGATGAAAAAGGAAATCAGATAATAAATTACCATATCCAATACCTCTATGAAATTATAAAAAAACAAGTAACTAATGTAATAGATGACTATCCCCCAGGAGAATTTAGATACGACAAATCAAAAGCCGCTATAACCACTTTAGATATTATCAAAAAAACTTTTGAGGGCGACATAGCAAAGTACATGACCCCCGACAAAAAAATTACTATTAAAATCAATGGATCAGCAGATGGAACCCCTATCAAAAAAACTATACCTTATGACGGTATTTATGGAGAATTTGACGGACACCCTCTTTTTTTAAATGGAAATTTAGATAATATTTCTGTTTCTAAAAAACAAGGAATTACAGAAAACCAACAACTAGCATATCTCCGCACTTACGGAGTTCGTAAATTTTTCGAAAATAATATAAGCACTTTTAAAAATACAAAAAATACTTTTGAACACTACATCCAACTTTCAAAAGGTGTCGGTGAAGAATTTAGACGTATTTCTATAGAAATAATTATTCATAATGCTTTCAATAAACAATAAAAATGCAGTTAAAAAAAACAATACTTATTGTAATAATACTTTATACTTTTATAAATATAAATAAAGCATTCGCCCAATCTACAAAACCAATTCTAAGAGTAAATACCACCATGCACACGGCATCTGTGAATAAAGTGAGCGTAGATGGAAATGGAAGTATATTTCTTACAGTATCCGATGACAAAACAGCAAAACTATGGGATATAAAAAGCGGAGAACTGCTCCGTACTTTTCGTGTTCCTATTACAGAAGTAGGAAGTGAAGGACAATTGTATGCAGGAGCATTAAATTTTGATGGAACCCTTGTAGCAGTAGCCGGATACACAGGATACGAATGGGATAAACTCAATTCTGTATATATTTTTAATGCAGAAAACGGAAATATGATAGAGAGATTGTCAGGATTACCAAATGTTATAAACGACATAAAATTTTCTCATAACGGACTTTATTTAGGGGTTGCTTTAGCACAAGATAATGGAATCAGGATTTATAAAAACGAAAACTCTTCTTTCATCCTTTTTAAAAATTATACAAACTATTCGAATGAAACATATAACCTTGCTTTTTCCCATCAAGGTAAGCTTGCCACTGTTTCTGCCGATGGTTATATCCGACTCTATAACGACAGTATAAACTTTATCTCAAAAGCATATTTGGGAAATAATCCATTTTCTATTACATTTTCTCCCGATGGAGAAAAAATAGCAGTAGGATATAAAAATCAAAATATTGCTCCAGAAGTATTAGATGCAAACACTTTAGGACCTCTCTTTAGAGTTATGGGAGGAACCGGTGGTAGCGAATTTAGTATCCCTGTCGTATCTTTTTCTGACGATGGAAAATATCTCTACGGAGCAGGAAACTATGAACAAGATATAAATGATTCTTGGTGGACGCTCATCCGACAATGGAACTCTATAGATGGAACAGAAACCGGAAATTACCCCGCCGCCCAAAGCTCTATTATGGATATAAAAACTATTCCCCAAAATCAAATTCTCTTTGTAGGCTCAAACCCAGATATAGGCATAATAGATTATTTAGGAAATAAATCTTTCTACAAAACAGGAGAAATACTCAACTTTACAGCAAAAGACAGAAGTCATTTTAAAACAAATACATCCGGTAGTATCGTAGAATATACAGCATATGCAAAAGAAACACAAGTTTTTTCATTAGAAGCAAGACGTCTAGAAAAAAATAAAGAAACAGAACCTCTCCACTCTTTCACAGATAAATCTGATGTTTTAATAGCAGAAAACTGGAAAAATACATATTCCCCATCCATAAACGAACAAACATTACTCTTACAACCTAATGAACTGTCACGTAGCATAGATGTAAAAAATGATACAGTAGTATTAGGAACAACATGGAATATATACTGTTTTAATGGAAAAGGAGAAAAACTTTGGCAACAACAAATAACCAGTGCCGCATGGGTAACCAAAATCAGCCCTAATGGAAAAATTGTAATAGTAGGACATGGAGACGGAATTATACGTTGGTATAACATAGCAGACGGAAAACTCTTAATGAGCTTATATATCCATCCCGAAAACAATAAATGGGTTCTTTGGACACCCGAAGGATATTTTGACACCTCAGGAGAAGTAGAAGAATACATCGGATGGCACGTAAATCAAGCATCGCATAAAGAAGCAATGTTTTACAACGCATCACAATTCTATGAAAAATTTTACACACCTAACCTTGGAATGCGATTGTTAAATAATGAAAATATCCAAGGAAATAACGACGTAAATATAAATAATTTTCAATTACCACCCATAGTCAAAATAACATCTCCTTCTTCCGATACAAGAGGATTTCAAAGAAAAACATTCGAATCCGAAACCAAAGAAATACAAATAGTCATAGAAGCCACTGACCAAGGTGGAGGAATAGATGAAATAGTACTGTATCAAAATGAAAAACTTATATCTAGCACTGCCCGAGGATTTAAAGCAAATAATACCCAAGAAACATCACAAAAAAAAATTTTTAATGCAACCCTTATTAATGGAATAAATCATTTTAAAGCAAGTGCTTTTAGCACCCAAAGAACAGAAGCACAACCCTTTGAAATAACCGTCAACTATAAAGGAACAGTCGCAAATACAGATCTTTATATATTAGCAATAGGCATAAACCAATATAAAAACCCAAAATGGAACCTCAAATACCCAGTAGCAGACGCTACAGCAACAGTAGAAACTATAAAAAATAATGCAAAAGAAATCTTCGGAAAAACAGAAATCACCATCCTTACAGATGAAGAATCTACAAAAGAAAATATAAAAAAAAAATTAAAAAAAATTCAAGAAAAAATAACCGAAAAAGATTTATTCCTCTTCTATTATGCAGGACATGGAATAATGAGTGAAGAAGAAAAAGCACAATTTTTTTTAGTAATGCACGATGTTACATCACCATATAAATTAGAGATGCTCCAAGAATTAGGAGTATCCGCCTTAGATCTACAAAATTACGCATTCGAAATAAAAGCCCAAAAACAAGTATGGATTTTAGATGCATGCCAAAGCGGAGGAGCAGTAGCCGATCTCTTAGCAAGCCGAGGTACTGCAGAAGAAAAAGCAATTGCCCAACTCGCAAGAAGCACAGGAATCGCAGTACTAGCCGCCAGCAGTAGTGACCAAGAAGCTCAAGAATTTGCTACACTCGGTCATGGACTTTTTACACACTGTTTATTGAAAGCATTAGAAGGACATGCCGATGGAAGTCCAAAAGACGGAAAAGTAACCATAAAAGAAATAGGAGCATTTTTAGACGACCAAGTACCAGAACTTTCCCAAAAATTCAAAGGACAAGCACAATACCCATCAACACAACCAGCAAAACAAGATTTTCCAATAGGAACCGTAAAAATAAAATAATAAATAAAACCTTCTAAAAAAAAATATAAACACTCCATAAAAAAAACCTGTTTCTATTTTTAGTTTTATATTCAAATAACGATGTTTTTTTTATAAAAATAGGAAAAGAAAAATACAAAAATACAAAAATACATTTATTTTTATGAGATTGACTCATTACTTTTTTATGAAAAAATTAAAACCTTATTATTACAAAATAAATATATTCATTTTCATTAACTTTCTATTTATGTTTAAAAGAACCTTTTTAGTATTATTTTTTTATGTTGTCTTCGTATATGTAGAAGCACAACAAATAAGCGGTTTTTCAAATGAAACCGGTTCTATACAAAAACAATTAGAACAAAAATTTGACGCACAACTGAGCGCATCAAATATTGGAGAAACTATCAAACTTCTTTCCTCAGAACCACATCATGTCGGTTCGGTAGGAGGAAAAAAAGTAGCCGATATAGTTCTCAATAGATTTAAAAGCTGGGGATGGGATGCCCAATTAACTGCTTATGAAGTATTATTTCCAAGCCCAAAAACCAGAATTGTAGAAATAGTAGGAGGATTTAAAGCAGCTTTAAAAGAACCTCCACTGAAAGAAGACGCTACTTCTAATCAAACAGACCAGCTTCCTACCTATAACTGTTGGAGTGCCGATGGAAATGTAACAGCAGAATTAGTATTTGTAAATTATGGAATACCCGAAGATTATGAAGTATTAGAAAAATATGGAATAGATGTCCGAGGAAAAATAGTCATTGTAAAATATGGACGCAGTTGGAGAGGTATTAAACCAAAAGTAGCACAAGAAAAAGGAGCAATAGGATGTATTATTTATTCTGACCCTAAAGACGATGGTTATACATTAGGTGATGTCTATCCAAAAGGAGCATATAAAAATGAATATGGAGTTCAAAGAGGATCTGTAATGGATATGCCTATATACCCAGGAGACCCGCTTACTCCTTTCATTGCTTCTACCAAAGATGCAAAAAGAATTGATAGAAAAGATGCCCCAAATCTTTTAAAAATCCCGGTTATCCCCATAAGCTATGGAGATGCACAACCACTTTTAGAAAGTTTAGAAGGAGCAGTAGCACCATTGGAATGGGCAGGCGCTTTACCGATTACTTACCATTTAGGACCCAGTAAAAAATTAATCCATTTACAATTAGAATTTAATTGGCAAACAAAAACAGCATATAATGTAATAGCAAAAATACCCGGCTCTACTTATCCCGACCAATGGGTAATAAGAGGAAATCATCATGATGCATGGGTAAACGGTGCTAATGACCCTATAAGCGGATTAGCAGCATTAATGGAAGAAGCAAAAGCAATAGGTACCTTAGTAAAAACAGGATGGAAACCAAAAAGAACCCTCATATACTGTGCTTGGGATGCAGAAGAACCAGGACTCATAGGATCCACAGAATGGGTAGAAGAACATAAATTAGAACTGCAAGAAAAAGCAGTAGTATATATAAACTCTGATGGCAATGGAAGAGGCTTTTTACATGCCGCTGGCTCACACGCATTAGAAAATACTGTTTCCGAAGTATCCAAAGATATAAAAGACCCCCAAACAGGAGGCACTGTTTTTGAAAGAAGTATAGCTCGTTCATCCGCTCTTGCATCAAACACAAAAACAAAAAAAGAAATTTTTTCTCAAAAAACACTCCGTATCGGAGCATTAGGTTCGGGTTCTGACTACTCACCTTTCATCCAACACGCATGTATACCATCTATTGATTTAGGATACGGAGGGGAAAATTCAGGAGGAGAATACCACTCCATTTACGATTCTTATGACCATTATGCTCGTTTTAAAGACCCAAAGTTTGAATACGGACTTGCTTTATCTCAAACAGCAGGGCATATTGCTCTCCGAATTGCACAAGCAGATCATCTCCCTTTTGATTTCAAAAGTTTACACAGAACAGTAAAAGAATATCTCGCAGAACTCGTATCTCTTTGTGACCAAACGAGAGAAAATACTCTCATAGAAAATGAACTCATCGCAGCAAAGGTCTACGAACTTGCAGCAGACCCTACTAAAAAATTACAATACCCTACCCCAAAAACAGAAGTTCCTTATCTTGATTTTTCCCCTCTTCAAAATGCCTTACATAACTTATATGTAGTAGCAAACAAATTTTCTGAACGAAAAGCATCTTTCTCACCACAAAAAATAGAAGAAATAAATGCAAAAATATATAAATCCGAACAACAATTACTTTTAGAAAATGGACTACCACGCAGAAGTTGGTATAGACACTCTCTCTATGCACCAGGGTTTTATACGGGATACGGAGTAAAAACACTCCCCGGTATAAGAGAAGCATTAGAACAAAGAAATTGGAAAGAAGCACAAGAACAAATTGCAGCAGCAACACAATCTATTCGTAAGTTATCAGATTTTTTAGAAAATTTATCACAATAAACTGATAATTATATGCATATTTGTATGGTAATTGATGCATTTTAATACCATTTTACATAATTACTACAAAACAAACATATACTTTTAACTCTATATATACTTTCCTTATGTATCCAAAAATCTTATTTACCGCTCTTTTTTGTTTTTCTATCTATCAAAAAACTTATGCCCTTGATTCTTTAGTTGAAAATGCTTCTTCTATAAAAAAATTAAACATACAAGAATGTATAAAAACCACTCTCGCTCATAATTTGAATATAAAAAGAAGCCAACTAAACCTACAAACAGCAAAAATTAATTTTAGAGAATCTTATTTAAGAACGCTCCCAAACTTGAACGCATCGGGGAGTTATGGAAATAATTCGGGACGTTCTATAGATCCTTATACCAATCAGTTTCTCACAAATTCTTTTGCATATTCTAATATAGGATTAGCGAGTTCACTTACTCTTTTTAATGGATTATCTCTTTCTTTGGGAATCTGGCAATCTCAAGCAAATCTTCAGGCAAATATCTATAATTTAGATAAAGCAAAAAACGATGTTATTATTACTGTAATGACTGCTTACTTAAATGTTATTCTCAATGAGCAAATTGTGGAAGCAAGTAATTCACAAAGAAACACAACTTCTAACCAACTCCAAAGAACTATCAAATTAGTAGACGCTGGTTCTTTACCCATAAGTGATAGATTAGAATTGGAAAGTCAACTCGCTACAAATGAAGTGGATTTAGTGAATGCACAAAATAATTATAACCTTGCTCTGCTCAATTTGAAACAAATAATGCTCATCCCTTCTAATACAGAAATAGAATTAGAAATACCCGAAGTAACAATCCCTGAAAGAATAGATGTAATTACACCCGTAGAGGAAATTTATAATACGGCATTGCAAAATCTCCCCGAAGTAAAAAGTGCTGAGACACAAATAAAAGCAGCAAAATTAGGAACAAAAATTGCATATTCGAGCGGAATACCATCTATAAACCTCGGCTTTCAATTAGGAACGAATTACTCTCAAGCAGCTGATAGAGCACAGTATAGAATAGGAGATAATAAGGAGCAATTTAGTAGTTTGGATATATCTTTAGATGGAGGAAGTACTTACAATACTATAAAATTAAGACAATTTGTACCTGAACAAATAAAAACCAGCGATAATTTTAACCTATCGCAACAATTTGAAAAAAATATAAGTACTAACATAGCACTTCAAATACAAGTTCCTATTTTTAATAGATTTTTTACTCATTCCGCAGTACAGAGAGCAAAAGTAAACGAACAACTCACGGAAATAAATGCAACAGAAATAAAAAATCAACTCCGACAAAGTATAGAAACTGCCTATAATAACGCTCTTGCTTCTCTCAAAACCTATAACGCTTCTCTGAAACAAGTAGCAGCTTTAGAGACATCTTTTAGAAATATAGAAAATAGATTTAATATAGGTGCTGTTCATTTTGTAGATTATCAGGTAGTAAGCAATAACCTTTTTAGAGCAAAAGCAGACCTGATAAGAGCTAAATATAGTTACTTCTTTAGATTAAAGATATTAGATTTTTATCAAGGAAAACCCATTACAGAATAAGTATTTTTGTAACTATTGAGCTAAGCCCGAGTGCTTGAAAAAATTATAGAAATTGGAATACGAACGGTTTACAAACCACGTCGATGTGAAATAAATGTAGACTCGACGGGGTTTAATTATACTGGTAATACTTCACTATAATCATACCATCTCTTTAGAATCTACATTATATCATTTCCTTTCATTGTGTATGCTCAGTAGTTACAAAAATACAATATATTCATTCATTAATAGTATATTACATCCACTTACTCATCAAGGTTTTAGGAGTTTTCTTGCAGATACTACATATTAACACTCTCTCATATATAACATATTAGGTATGGCAAAAAATGTTCATCGGGACTCCGACGCGGAGACAGGAGAAGTAAAAATAAATGATTTGGAAGAAAAAAAACAGCGAGGAAAGGTACTTGATTTTTTTATGGATAAGCGTTTGCATATATCTATAGGTATTTTCTTGTTGTTGTTTTCTATTTTTGTATTTATATCTATTATTTCTTATTTTTTCAATGGAAAGATAGACCAAAGCTTAGTGCATGGGAGTTCTTGGGGGGAAATGAAAGAGGCGTTTAGAGAGGTGAAAAATTGGTTTGGAGTATTTGGTTCCATAACTTCTCATTACTTTGTTTTCAGAGGTTTTGGAGTTGGCAGTTTGTTTATTCCTCCTTTCCTTTTTATAGTAGGTTTTCGGATAGTATTTCGGTATGCTCTTTATCCACTTGGGAGAGCGTTTGCTTTTTGTTCCTTTGCTGTTTTGTGGATTTGCCTTACTTTTGGTCTTTTTCTCAAATATAATCCTTCGTCTTTTTTAGAATATTCTTTTTTAAGCGGTGCTATTGGGTATGAATTAGCAGAGATAATAGATGGATGTATGGGATGGGGAGGATTTTTACTGCTTCTCTTTTTTCTTTTTCTTTTTATTATTTATTTTTTTAATTTTACAGAATTTTATTATCTTTTAGAAAAAATAAAGAACCCCAAGACAGAAAATATCACTGAAAAAGAAGAGAAACCCGAAACGGAAGACAAAAAAAATACTCCGAATAAAACAAAACCATCTCGTGACAACCAGAATATTGTTTTAGAAGTAGATAATACACACTCTCCCAAAGCAGAAGAGGAACAAGTTCCCAATCCTCCCCTGAGTACAAAAAAAATAGAAATGGAGATTATGAAAAATGAACCTGCTCCCGTAGATAAACAAGTATTTAACGGACCTGTTAAATACCAACCATCCCGATTTGAGAATGCAGAAGGAACATTTGAAGTGGTAGAATTAGAAGATGAAGCGATGGGTGTAGAAGTAAAAAATTATGACCCTACTTTGGACTTACCCCAATACGAATATCCCAATCCCAATCTTTTACACGAGAGACCGCCTTCTAAAATTCAGGTGACAAAAGAAGAATTAGAAGCAAATAAAGATAAAATTATAGAAACTCTCAATAATTTTGATATAGGAATTGCTCAAATAAAAGCTACCATAGGACCTACCGTAACCCTTTATGAAATAATCCCCCAGGCAGGAGTTCGCATTTCTAAAATTAAAAATTTGGAAGACGACATAGCATTGAGTTTATCTGCATTAGGCATTAGAATTATAGCCCCGATGCCCGGCAAAGGAACAATAGGAATAGAAGTTCCGAATAAAAAAAAAGAAATGGTAGATATGCGTTCTGTCCTTGCAACGGAAAAGTTTCTCAAAAGCGAGATGGACTTACCTATAGTTTTAGGAAAGACAATTTCTAATGAGGTATATGTCACAGATTTAGCAAAGATGCCACATTTGCTTATGGCAGGTGCTACGGGGCAAGGTAAATCTGTAGGTCTCAATGTTATTTTGACTTCTCTTCTCTATAAAAAACATCCTTCACAGCTAAAACTTGTCTTGGTAGATCCAAAAAAAGTAGAACTTACTCCTTATAACAAAATAGAAAAGCACTTTTTAGCGACACTGCCCGACGTGGAAGAACCTATTATTACAGACACAAAAAAAGTAGTCAATACCCTTAATTCTCTTTGTATAGAAATGGACTCCCGTTATGATTTACTCAAAATAGCAGGGAGCAGAAACATCAAAGAATACAATGAAAAATTCATAACAAGGCGACTAAATCCCAAGAATGGACATAGGTACCTGCCTTATATTGTTTTGGTTATAGATGAATTAGCGGACTTAATGATGACAGCAGGAAAAGAAGTGGAGCTTCCTATTGCCCGAATAGCCCAATTGGCAAGGGCAATCGGTATACACTTGGTAGTAGCAACCCAAAGACCCTCTGTGAATGTTATTACGGGAACCATAAAAGCAAACTTCCCTGCACGTTTATCTTTTAGAGTTGCTTCAAAGATTGATGCAAGAACTATTTTGGACACAGGAGGAGCAGAACAATTAGTGGGGCAGGGAGATATGCTTTTGTCCTTAGGAAGTGATATTATACGATTGCAGTGTGCTTTTGTTGATACCGATGAGGTGGAAAATATCTGCTCTTTTATAGAAAAGCAAAATGGGTATCCGAGTGCGTATCTGTTGCCAGAATACGTTGGGGAAGAAGAGGAAGGAACAGAGAAAGACATAAATTTAGCAGACAGAGATCCTCTTTTTGAAGAAGCCGCCCGTCTCATAATTACTCACCAAATCGGCAGCACCTCTCTTATCCAAAGAAAAATGAAACTCGGTTATGCGAGGTCGGGAAGGATAATGGATCAATTAGAAGCCGCAGGCATTGTAGGACCGATGAGCGGTGGCAAACCACGAAATGTTACCGTAGCCACAGAAGACCACTTAGAAAAGATATTACAAGAACTGAATAGAAATAGTCCCATCTAAAACATGATCCCATCGCATACTATAGAGGAAATTAGAAATAAAGCAGATATAGAAGATGTGGTATCTGATTATGTATCCCTCAAAAAAAAAGGAAAAAATCTATGGGGATGCTGTCCTTTTCACGATGAAAAGACACCTTCTTTCACTGTATCCCCAGCCAAAGGCATATTCAAATGCTTTGGTTGTGGGAAGGCAGGAGATTCTATTACCTTCATAATGGAAAAAGAAAAATTTGCATACACCGATGCTCTCAAATATCTTGCCCAAAAATACGGTATAACCATAGAAGAAAAACAATATTCTTTGGAAGAAAAAAAAGAATCCGATGAAAAAGAAGCTCTGTATCATTTACTTCACAATGCAAAAGAGAAGTTTCAAAAGAACCTATTGCAAGAGCAATCACAGGCAGCTCTGACGTATCTCAAAAACAGAGGACTGAATACGGAAGTAATGCAGAAATTTGAACTCGGATACAGTTTAGATGCTTGGAACGACCTCCTCAATTACTATAAGAAAATGGGATATTCCGAAGAACTCTTAGAAAAATCAGGAATTATAATAGTACGAGAAGAAGAAAGCGGTAAAAAAATATACGATAGATTTAGAAATAGAATTATGTTCCCCATTCATAATCTTATAGGAAAAACAATAGGATTTGGAGCAAGATTACTCAAGAATGAGGAAAACCAACCGAAATATCTCAACTCTCCCGAAACCATTGTATATAAAAAAAATGAGGTCTTATACGGCATATTTCAAGCAAAAGAATCCATCAAACACGAAGACAATTGCTATCTCTGCGAGGGCTATATGGATGTAATATCTCTCCACATGGCAGGGATCCAAAATACCGTCGCCGCATCGGGAACTTCTCTTACAGAAAATCAAATAAAACAAATAAAAAGATTCACACACAATGTTACCACGCTTTTTGATGGAGACAATGCGGGCATAAAAGCCAGCTTCCGTGGAATAGATATGCTCCTTTCACAAGATATAAACGTCAAAGTAGTTCCATTCCCCGAAAATGAAGACCCCGATAGCTACGCACATAAACTCGGTCCCCAACCATTCAAAGAATTTCTCAAAACAAACGCTACCGACTTTATTCTTTTCAAAACAAAAATATTGCTCAAAAACATTCAAAACGACCCCATAAAAAAAACAGAAATAACAACCGATATTATAACAAGTATTTCCTGTATTCCCAATATTATAAAAAGAGATTTGTATATACAAGAATGCAGTGATATACTGAAGATTAATAAAGATATTATTGAAGTAGCATTACAAAATATACTATCCCCCCAAAAAAAAGATACGCAAAAAAACAAAATCCATCCTACCAATGTTACTTCTGCAAAAGAAAAACCCATAAAAGAAAAAATAACATACCAAGAAGAAGAAAGCATACGAATACTCCTTTTATACGGAAAAGAAACCATCAAACAGCCCGAATCACAAGATATACAGGCACTCACCTATTTTTTCAAAGAAACAGAAGATGACGGAATATCTTTTCAAAGTCCCTTATATCAAGAAATATACGCTCTTTTTAAACAAAAACTCCAAGAAGGGATTCTCGTAGACATGGATTATTTTTTGAAGCACGAATCATTAGAAATCAGAAACTGTGTAGCATCTTTGATAGGGAAAGAAGATAAACACGAATTCAGTAAAAATTGGCAAGAGAGGTATGAAATAAATATTCCGACTGAAAAGGAAGAATTAAAACAAAGTATGTATACCAATATTATCCGACTCAAGCTCTCTTTTATAAAGTTTTTACGGAAGCAAAATATAGAAAAATTGACAAATCCCGAATATGCTCAAGATGAAATCCTTCAAGAAATCAAAGAACAAAATACTATCATACAAGAACTTTCAAAAATTATAGGAAAAGTGTATGAGTTATAAGTTATCTGTATGAAAATCCATTTTGGTTACCATTTTGTGAATTGTTGTTATATGTAATAACAAAAAAGCAGGGACAAAATTCTTACCCTTTTCAAACATTATGAATTTACATATACTTTCATCTCGGTACTCCAGAAATACCTGCTTGAGTATTTCCTTGTTTTTGGTTGTTTTTTTGTTACTTTTGTTATGAGCAGTGGAGTCATTTCTGCCTTTTGTTAAATAGCTTTGGTGCATTACCATACGTTAAAACTTGGTTGTTATACTTTTCTGTCATGGGTATTTTTTCAAATAATAAATCTAATACTTTTAGTTTGTTAAATACAAAAAGAGCTTCTCTATAATGATTTGACCCACTATTTCTAATTTCTAATTCTCCAACATTTACTCCTTTATATTTAAATAAGACTTTCTGTTCAGGAGTTTCTGATACTCGTCTTGCTTGCGAATTCACTACTTCAAAATTTTCTCCCATTACTTTCACAACGTCCTTTCCAAGAAAAACGTGAAACACACTATTGTGTAAAATTGTTAAATAATCTACTTGATTTCCGTCAAAAAATGATTTTTCAATGAATGTTTTTACTCGTCTTTGTTCTTGAAATAACTCGCAAAGTCGTCTCATTGGATTTCTCAAATGCTCTTTAATATTGTTTTTATTTCTTTGATATTCGTCATAAGTTTCGGGATAAGCATCTAAGCATTCAATCAATAATTGTCCGATTCCGTTCATAGATTGAAAAGCATTGTCGCTCAAAAATCTGTTTCTTCCGTAGAGGAAAACTTGCCATCTCTTTCCTCCGCTTTTTACGGAATGTGTGTCTTTATTGTGATCCACTACATCTTTTTTAGCAATAGCATTGTTTTGATAATCTTCACCAACACCAATAGCTTTTGCAAATAATAAAGCATCTCTATGCCCTTGATAGCGAACATTCCTTGCTTTTTCTGAAGACATTGCTTTTCTTTTTGCCATTTTTTTATCTTTTAATAATAAGCACTTCGTGTGATTGCTTTATGTGATTTATACCTTTATTAATTCTATTGAGACCGATTCTTGTTTCCCCTTGTCCCATTGTATACTGCCAAGCGACATCTACCAATTCAAAGTCCTTATACCATTCTCTTATTGTTTGGCAGTCGTTGTAGGATACAATAAATTTTCCGTTATGATTTACCAGCAAATCCCTTAATACATCGTGGCGAAACCCATTGTGGTGAATTGGGAAATTTCTTTGTGGGTAGATGCCTTTAAACATTTTGCTATCACCATCCAGAAAATAGGGTGGGTCGCAATAGAAAAAATCATTGGGGTACAGAGCAAATACATTTTCAAAGGAGTTACAATAAACCTCTAAATTATTGAGGTTAGTATTTTTTACTTTATCGATCATTGAATGGTAGCGTTTTTCTTGCATATAGACAGAAGAAGGCCAGCTCAAAAACCCTGGTCCATAGGAAGTATTATGATTAAAATAATAGTATGCAGCAAGTTCCATTGCATCTTCTATGAGTTCTTCTTTTTTCCAATGTTTTTTCAGTCGTTCTTTTATTTGCTGAAAGCCCTCTTTTGTGGGTTGGAATGATTTTAGAATTTCAGCAAGTTTTTGAGGGTTTCCCATTTGAACCTGCCAATAATTTACTAACAAGTCAAAAATATCGTAAGCAATAACGGGGATTTTTGCTTCTTGACTACAAGCAATTTCCACACTTCCACCTCCCATAAATGGAGAAATAACTCTTACTATATCGCTTGGAAAATGTTCGAGAATGAATCCAACTGCTAAACTTTTTCCACCTGCATAACGCAGAGGAGAACCTAAATATCTTTTATATCTGTTCTTGCTACCGTTTTGACTTGCTAATTGTTTTAAAAAATTTGTTTTGTAAGAACTTTCATTATTTTCACTCAGAAAGAGGTATTGGGAAGAGAATATTTCTTTTGTATTTGTTTGCTGTTTGTTTTTTTGCTTATCATTGTATATGGTTTTCATAGCAATATAGTCCCGCTCTTTACAGGTGGTTTTATTATTATTGTAAGTTATTATAGATACTCTTGTTCGGGGGTAATACTTTGTTCTGTCTTTTTTTTTACTGCACAGCAATGTTTTACATCGGTTGGTGTACTCTCTCTTTATAGTATGATGAAACATTTCCTTCAGGGAGGTATGGTTTGGTTATCCATTGTGTCACGTTTTGGGTTGTTAACCTTTTTTACCTTGTTTTTAGTGTTTGCGATGGGCTATGCACATCGTGAGTGGATTGTATGTGATACTCTTTTTTTTTATTCATTAAAATGGATTCTTCCGTATATTTTTGCACTTGTTTCGTCCTCTGTA